>DAITQE010000193.1:0-6748 GCA_036833235.1 Opitutus sp. | reverse complement strand
CGTTCAGCCATGCGACAATTCGATTTTGCGCAGGTACACTTATGGGCCGCAGCGGCCACAGACCATGCGCGATATTGATCAGGCGCGCCTGGCAATGATTTCGTGCGAAGGCTGGTGGGCGCCTGCTCATGTAGCTCATGACGATGGCTGGGGGAGGAGCGAGCCTGACTCGCCACCACGGCTTCCGGTGGGTCGCAATCCACCCGTCGGCAGCGCCAACTATCCTGACGATTTCAAGAAATTCATCGACCTTGATACGCTCAGACGCGGACAGCTCGGACAGATCTTTTGGCAGATCGATCACGCGACGTAGCCGCGATGGATCGTCGATAACCCCGTTAGCTTCGATGATATCCGACGCGTCCGTGATGCAGGGGAACAAATAGCGGTGGGGAATCAGCTTCTCCGTTTCTTTGGTCGCGATCCAAACTTCATTGCAGCCGGTCACCTGGCCTCGCGAGACCTTGAAATAATCACCCAGCTTTGGACCGAGATCGGCTGGTCCCGGGAGCGGCATTCCGTATCCGGGCCATTTCGGAAGATCGACGAGCTGATAGTAGTCTGCGTCGAACTGATGTTGGATTCCGTGGTTAACCAAATCGCTGAACGCTAGCGGGGCGTGAGTGCCGATGGTCCATTCCGCAACTACTGACGTTGTAAGCGCATCATGGAAAATCTGCTCCCCAGGATGCACGCGAATCAGCGCGTCTCCTCCCATTATGCAGAAGAGCCGCCTCATGCTCTCGCCATAATTGCTCTCGAACCACTCGGCCGACGTGACGAAACAGCCGACATCACGCGGCTTTGCCAGCAGATAGGATTTGAGATAAAAATAAATGTGCAGTCCCGCTAGCTGACTGTCGGGTAGGCCGAGCCTGCGCATTTGGGCCGAATACCATCCTTTCTGCGCAACTGGAATATCGTGATGCCTCACGTAGGGTGGGTTGCCGACGAACGCTGTTACTCCATCGATCCTCGGGAGCTCCAGCGTCAAATAGTCAGCACAGATCACTTGGACTCTTAGCCTGGCGACACGAGCGTTGATCCTGATTGCCTCGGCTAGCACCGGATCTTTCTCGATAGCGATAATCTGAGCGCGCGGCCAACGACGTGCGGCAGCGAGCGCGTAGCGTCCGGTTCCGGCACCAGCATCAATCACACGCGCGGGGGCGTGCTTCGACGCAATTCTGTCGAGTTGCAGGTCTATCAGCCACGGCGGCGTAAGCGTCGCTCCTTGTTCGCGTCGATCTTCAGCGGAAACTGCATCTACAAAATGGTCGCCAAGAGGGTCATCGCCGCGGCGGATTTCTGGCGCAACATTGTGACCATCCCGCAACTCGACTCCGCGGCCTAGATTTTTCGCCGCCCGTGTGATCCGTTTCGTCATCTGGTATGCTTGGTTTTCGCGCTTCCGTTCCGCGAATGCGAGCGAATCTTACGCCGCCTTCGCTTGCGACGCGCGATCTCGTATTTCACGTTTAGTCGGATGCATTCGCCGCGCCTAGTTCCCAGAAAAATTAGATGAAAGTGTGTCAGGTGCGATCGACACCGCGAATTGCATTCCTCGCGATCGCCCCCTGCGAAGTCTGCGATGGATTTCACGGGTTAGCGGCCGCGTTTAAATGAGGCGGCGTAGATCGCGAACAGGATGATTAAACCTTTCAACACTTTCTGGGTGTACGGCGAGACGCTCATCAGGTTTAGACCGTTGTTGAGCACGCCGAGCGTGAGCGCGCCGATCAACGTGCCCACCACGGAACCGCGCCCGCCGGCGATGGCGGTGCCACCGAGCACGACTGCGGCGATCGCATCGAGCTCGAAGCCGACTCCTGCGTTCGGCTGGCCGGACATCAACCGCGACGAGAGCACCAACCCACTGACGGCCGCCGCCAATCCGCTCAAGGTGTACGCGAGAAACTTGTACCGCTCCACGCGCACACCCGAAAGCCGCATCGGTTCTTCGTTACCACCGATGCCGTAAAAATAGCGGCCGACTGGAAAATAGCCGAGGAACACGAACGCTGCGGCAAACACCGTGAGCATGACCACGATCGGCATTTGCACGCCCAGGACTTCGCCGCGTCCCAGATACGAGAATGATTCGGGTAATCCGGATTTCGGATACCCGCCGGTGTAGAGAAGCGCAATGCCACGCGGTATCTCCATTGTCGCGAGCGTAACGATGATCGCGGGCAACCGCTGGCTCGCCCGGAGTGAACATGTGTTCCACACGCTGCGAACGCATCACCATCAGGCGATCACTCACGCCAATCACCTCGGCGAGCTCAGATGAAATCATGATGATGGCGAAATCCTGCGCGGCGAGCTGGCGCATCAGTTGATAGATCTCGGCTTTCGCGGCCACGTCGATGCCGCGGGTCGGCTCATCGAAAATCAACACTCGGCAACCGGCATGCAGCCATTTCGCGAGAACGATCTTTTGCTGATTTCCACCGCTTAGCGTACGCACCGCTTGCGACGAGGATCTCGTCTTCACCGCGAGTTGGCTGATGCGTTCTTGAACGGCGTTGATGGCCGCAGTTCGCTGCAGAAATCGCCAGAATGGATGGCAGACTTTGCGAAGATTGGAGAAGAGAACGTTGTCCTGCACGGATGCGTCGAGCACGAGTCCCTGCTGTTTGCGGTCCTCCGGTGCGAGACCAATGCCGGCCTCGCGCGCATCGGCCGGATTGTTGATCTTGAGCCGGCGTCCGTGGAGATACACATCGTGGCGGTGCGCGCGATCGGCGCCGATCAAGGCGCGGATCATCTTGGTGCGACCAGAACCTACCAGTCCGGCGATCCCGAAAATTTCGCCGGCGTGCACCGCGAATGACACGGCCGGCAGATGCGGTTTTCGCTGCAGGTGCCGCACCTGGAGAACTACTGCGGTATCAGATTTCAGGCGTTTAGGCGGGTAGGTGTGAGTGACGTCACGGCCGACCATCAAGCGGATGAGCTCGTCACGAGAACAACCAGCGACGGCACGCTCGCCGACGCAACGGCCGTCGCGCAGGCAGATGACGTCATCGGCAATCGTGAAGATCTCGTCGAGGTGATGAGAAATGAAGATGATGGAAACGTCCTCCTGGCGGAGATCGCGCATCACGCGAAAGAGCCGTTGCGTTTCAGTCGGCGTGAGAGTGGCCGTCGGCTCATCCATGATGAGCACGCGCGTCCGGCGCAGCAGCGCTTTCGCGATTTCCACATACTGCTGCTCGGCCACGCTAAGCTGTGCGGCGGGTGAAGACAGCGGCAGTCGCGCGCCGAGACGGTCGAGCACGACGGTGGCTGCGCGCTCCATCTCGCGGCGCGCGCACGCGCCATAGCGATTCGTGCGCTCGCGGCCGAGGAAGAGGTTTTCAACGACATCGAGGTACGGGACGAGACTGAATTCCTGATAAATAATGCTGATGCCGAGGGCGTGTGCATCCTGGGGTCCGCGAAGTTCGATCTCCCGGCCATCGAGGCGAATGACGCCGCTATCGGGGCGATGCACGCCCGAGAGGACCTTCATCAGCGTCGACTTGCCGGCGCCGTTTTCGCCGAGCAACGCGAGAATCTGGCTGGAACGCAACGTGAGCGACACGTCCTGCAGCGCGACCACGCCGGCGAATGCCTTGGTGATGCCCCGGAGCTCGAGTAGATTTTGAGACGGATCCATGCGTCGGGAGCAGAGAGCTGAGAGTCCAGAGTTGGGAGCCTGAGAGTCCGCGCGTTGCGCCAGAAGCTCGGACAGAGTTTGGTTCACCGGGCTTTTGGCTTTGGACTCTTGGTGTTGGCTCGCGAGTGCGTCGTGATCGTTACGGCTGAAAGCAGAGAGCAAAACCAAACCGATTCCGGAGTAGCAGACCTAGGATCGTCCGATGTCTTGCTCTAGACTCTCCCCCTAAGTTATTCAGTTTCGTTCCGAACCCGGTCGGGCCGCATCCGCTCAGCGGATCAGGGGATCGGGCGAGGAGTTGGCGTGCCAGCCGCCCGCGAGGTTATACGCGGCGATTTCCTGCTGCCGCTCCGCTGGCGACCAAGCGAGCAGCTCCGCCATCCACGATGCGACTTGGTCGGCCACGCGCGCCGAATCGGCGTGATAATAATGCCAGCTGCTGCGCCGCATCATGACATCGTCGAGGTGAACCGCCCATTCGCTTTTGATATAGTGCTCGACCGCGCCGCGAGAAACGTCCGGCGGCACGGTGCCGCTGTAATCCGTCGGCAGCGTGGGCGTCAGCAACGGTTCGTCAGCCGTGCGGCAGCGGGCGATTTTGACGCCGAGGTGCCGCACAATTCGATCGACGGTCTGCTCGGCCATGAGGCGATAGGTCGTGAGCTTTCCGCCGGCGACATCCCACCAGCCGGCTTCTGGCGAGATAATCTGGTGCGCGCGCGAAATGTCCGAAGGCGAGCCATCGGAATTCGCGATCAACGGGCGGAGGCCGGCCCAAGAGCTGACAATGTCTGTCTCTTTCAATGCAAGCTGCGGAAAAAATTCGTTCACCGTTCGCAGCACGTAAGCCACATCGCTGGCCTCGACGCGAACCTGCTCGGGTGCGCTCCAGAAATCCGTGTCGGTGGTGCCCACGATCACGCGTTCGCCCCATGGAATGAGAAAAAGGATACGTTTGCCCTCGGTGATCACCACCGCCTCGCCGACCGGCAGCCGGCGCCGGTCGACCACCACGTGAATGCCTTTGCTGAGCCGCAGCTTCACCGAACTGTGCGGAACCTGCTGCGCCCACGGTCCCGTCGCGTTGATGAGCGTGCGGCTGCGAAGCGTGAACGTCTCGCCGGTGAGCATGTCCTCGAGCTCGCAGGACCAGAAGTCACCCGTGCGCGTGGCATCGCGGAATCGAACATAGTTGCTCACGAACGCGCCCTGGGCGACGGCCGAGCGCAGGGTGTCGAGGACGAGCCGGGCGTCGTTGGTCAGCGCGTCGAAATAGCGGACCGAGCCGAGCAGGCCGTCGGGATTGAGCGACGGCAGCTTTTCCAACGTCTCGCGGCGCGTGAAGCCGCGCGAGGGATTGAAATTCCGGCCGCTGCAGAGCAGGTCGTAGAGTTTGACGCCAAGGCGCAACTGCCAGAGTGGGCGACCGCCTTCCTGATAAGCCGGGAAGACGAAGCCCATGGGGTCGGCGAGATGAGGCGCGATCGCTCGGATGGTCTTTTTCTCCACGCTGGCCTCGCGCACGAGGCCGATGCGGCCCTGTTCGAGATAACGCAGACCGCCATGCAGCAGCCGGCTCGAGCGGCTGCTCGTGCCAAAGGCGAAATCGTGTTGATCCACGAGACCGGTGAGCAGACCGCGCATCGCCGCATCGCGCGCGATGCCGCTGCCGGTGATGCCGCCACCGATCACGAGGGCATCGATGATGTTTTCCGCAAGTCTGCGTCGGGTTTCGGCGCGCGTGTCGGCGAGTGAGTGTATCATGAGAAAGGAGACGACGAGCGGGCGCAGGCGAGCGCGGCGCCAAATTCGGCGAGACTTGGCACGACGAGGTGCGGCGGCGGGTTCGCCTTCACCGCATCCGCCGCCGTGGCTTCACCGCTTAACACCAGCACGCCGAAGGCTTCGGCGCGATGCGCCATCACGATGTCGGTGTAAATGCGGTCGCCGACCATGGCGATCTGGCGGGGCCGCAGTCCATGACGGTCGA
The DNA here is from genome assembly GCA_036833235.1 of Opitutus sp. GTDB lineage: Bacteria > Verrucomicrobiota > Verrucomicrobiia > Opitutales > Opitutaceae > Opitutus. The sequence goes on along the minus strand of DAITQE010000193.1, from coordinate 1,094 downwards.
GAATTCCGTTCAACATCGACGGGTCCGGCTTACCGAGCACGATGTCGGGATGGCGTCCGGTCGCTTTGGTCAACGCGGCGCAGATCGAGCCGCAATCGACCAAAACCGTTGGCTGGTCGGTCGGACAAACGCGGTCCGGATTCGTGGCGACGAAAGGTTTTTGTTGCTGAATCCACCATGCCGCGCGGCAAAGCCGGGAGTAGGACAACGTGAGGTCGAAGCCGACGACCACGGCGTCTGGTTCATCCGTGGCGTCATCGGCGCACAACTGAAACCCCGCGCCGCTGAATTCGGCGAGCATGCTCGACGTTCCGAGGATGAAGAGTTTCTTTACCGCCGGACAACGACGGTGCAGGTAATCGATCGTCGCCTGCGCCGAGGTGTAGAGTTCGTCGCGGGTGGCGGAAAGTCCCATTCGGCGAAGATGCGCGAGGTAATCGGGCACGCTCTTCGATGGGTTGTTGGTCAGAAACGAGTAGCCGATGCCAAGGGTCCGCAGTTGCGCGAGGAACGGCAGCGTGCACGGAAACAGCGTCCCGCCTTTGTAGATCGTGCCATCCATGTCGAGCGCCACATGGGCGATCGCGCGCAGGCGTTCGGCCTGCGCGACAGTCGGCGAGGAGAGGGCGGTTTCCATCGAGAAAAAGAAGCGGCGACTTAGCGGGCGTAACCGTGGGCCTTGGCCGGCCAGGCGAGGAGGAAGAGAAACGTTCCAATCGCGCCCGTGCCGACGAGCATGCCGAGCCCGGCGTTCCAGCCGTGCAATTCGACCAGCCGGCCCAGCCCCCAGCCGGAGAGCAAGGTACTGGCGTATCCAAAAAGACCCGTGAAGCCAACCGCCGTGGCCGCGGCACGATTCGTCGCGAGGTTGGCGGCGGCGATACCCACGAGAGCTTGCGGGCCATAGATGAAAAATCCCGACGCGCCCAGCAAACACGTGGCGAGCCAGGTCGGCGGCGCGGGCCACTTCCAAAATAAAAAAAGAAACACGCTCGCTAGGGACATGCAGATCACGCACACGCGAACGCCGCGGCCGCGAAACCAGCGATCTGTCATCCAGCCGGCGGCGAGCATACCGGCCAGGCCAGAGACTT
>DAITQE010000192.1:0-6782 GCA_036833235.1 Opitutus sp. | reverse complement strand
TATCGCGAACGAAGTCGTCGGTTTTACCTCTGTGAACTCTGTGTCGGCACTCCGTGTTCTCTGTGACCCAAAGGTTTTCTTCGTTTCAGTGTGAAATATGCAGGCTTGACCTTACGCCGCGCTCGCCAACGCCAGACGCATAGGCCCCATCGCGTATCGCCACCCTTCCTGCTAGAGGGGATTTCACAGTCGGCGGCAAGCCGTGCGCGGTCTTTTCCAACGGATGCGGAGGCAGCGCGGCGTGGATGGCGGATAATAGACCCGTCACGTTGCTTTCTACGCCCGGCGTTCGGGGCGCTTTTTCCTCTTACGGTCTCCATGATTAAACGGATGCTTCTGATGCTGCTCGCCATGACGGTCCTCGTTGGTGGCGTCATCGGCTACAAACTTTTCGGTCGACACATGATGAATGCGTCGCTCGCGGCGCAGAAACCGCCGCCGTCCGCCGTCTCGACCGCTGAGGCGCGCGAGCTTTCATGGGAGCCGTCGCTTCATGCCGTCGGCAGTTTCGTCGCAACCCAAGGCATCACCGTCAGCGCACAGCTCGACGGCACCGTGGCGCAGATCGCGTTTGAACCTGGTGCTCTCGTTGACGCGGGCCAGTTGCTATTGCAGCAAGACACCTCGATCGAGCAGGCGCAGCTCGAGAGCGCCGAGGCTGGGGCCACGCTCGCCGCACTCAGTCTCGAGCGCGCGAAAGGATTGCGCGCGCAAAATACCAATGCCGCCAGCGACCTGGACGCCGCCACTGCGACCGCTCGACAGGCGAACGCAACCGTCGCGGCCATTCGCGCCACCATCGAGAAAAAGATAATCCGCGCGCCCTTCGCCGGTCAGGTCGGCATTCGGCAGGTAAGCCTCGGGCAATTTCTCCGCAGCGGCGCGGCCATCGTTTCGCTCCAGGCACTCAAACCGATTTATTTCAATTTCGCCCTACCCCAGCAGAACGCCCCTCAGGTCACCCGCGGGCAGCGCATCTCGGTCACCGTCGATGCGTTTCCTGGCGAAATATTTTCCGGCAACGTCAGCGCGCTCAGTCCGAATGTGGATGAGGCCACGCGCACGCTGCAAATTCAAGCGACACTGCCGAACTCCGACGGGCGGCTGACGCCAGGCATGTTTGGCTCGGTCGATGTCCATCTTCCGGTCGCGGGAAAAGTCGTCACCGTTCCCCTCGCCGCAATTGTTTATAACCCCTACGGCGATGCCGTCTACGTCGTGGAGCCTGCGAATCAAAACTCGCCCAAAGACCTCGTCGTCCGACAGCAGTTCGTGCAGACAGGCGCAAAACGCGGCGATCAGATCGCGATCACGAAGGGACTGCAAACGGGCGCAATCGTCGTCACCTCCGGTCAACTCAAACTTCGCAACGGCTCCAGCGTCGTCATCAATAATTCCGTCACGCCCGCCCAGGCCGCCGCTCCCCAGCCGGATCACCCGTGAGCCGGCGCCTGCGATGAAATTTACCGACATCTTCATCCGGCGACCAGTGCTCGCCTCGGTGGTGAGCCTGCTGATTCTCCTGCTCGGTCTCCGCTCTCTCTCGCTCCTCAACGTCCGCCAGTATCCACGCAGCGACGTCGCAGTCGTGACGGTCAATACGGTCTATGTGGGCGCCAGTGCTGATCTCATCCGCGGGTTCATCACCACCCCGCTCGAACGCGAAATCGCGAGTGCGGATGGCATCGATTATCTCGAGTCGAGCAGTCGGCCGAGCGTGAGTTCCATCACCGCGCATCTTCGCCTGAACTATGATCCGAACGCCGCGCTGACGCAGATCACCTCGAAGGTGAATCGCGTGCGCAACCAACTGCCGGCCGATGCTCAGGATCCAGTCATCGACGTGCAGATGGCCGAATCGACGGCTGCGATGTATCTTACGTTCTCGAGCAACGAACTCGAATCGAACCAGATTACCGACTATCTTTATCGGGTGGTACAGCCGAAGTTGACCGCTGTGCCCGGCGTGCAAAGCGCGCAGATTCTGGGCGCCCGCGTTTTTGCGATGCGCATTTGGCTGAACCCGGACCGGCTTGCTGCGTTCGGGCTTAGCCCGTCCCAGGTCTGGCAGGCGATCGCGCAGAATAACTATCTTTCCGCCGTCGGTGCGACCAAGGGCATGATGGTTTCCGTCAACCTGAACGTCTCGACCGACCTCCACACGACCGACGAATTCCGACAGCTCGTGGTCGCGCAGCACAACGGCGCGATCATCCGGCTCGGCGAGATCGCGGATGTTGCGCTCGGCGCGGAGAGCTATGAGTCCTCGGTGAAATTCGCCGGCGAACCCACGACAGCGATCGCCATCAGCGTTCTCCCCACCGCCAATGCGCTGACGGTCATCGGCGACGTGCGAAAAGTTTTTCCTCAAATCGTCGCGGAGTTGCCGCGCGGCGTCACCGCAGCCATTCCGTACGATGCGACCGAATACATCCGCAGCGCGATCCACGAGGTGAACAGCACGCTCGTCGAGGCGCTGCTGATCGTGGTGGTCATCATCTATCTTTTTCTCGGCACGGTACGTTCCGTGATGATTCCGATCGTGGCGATGCCGCTGTCGCTCGTGGGCGCATGTTTTCTGATGCTCGCGCTGGGTTTCACCATCAATTTGCTGACGCTGCTCGCGATGGTGCTTGCGATCGGGCTGGTGGTCGACGACGCGATCGTCGTCGTCGAAAACATTCACCGTCACATGGAGGAAGGTCTTTCGCCCGTCGAGGCGAGCCTAAAAGGGGCTCGTGAACTCGGCGGCCCGGTGGTCGCAATGACGATCACGCTCGCCGCGGTTTACGCCCCGATCGGTTTCCAAGGCGGACTCACCGGCGCGCTCTTTCGCGAGTTCGCGTTTACCCTTGCCGGCTCGGTCATCGTGTCGGGGGTGGTGGCGCTCACGCTCTCGCCGATGATGTGCTCGAAATTGCTGCGGCATGAGGCGGGCAACAAGCAGCGCTTCGCCCATTTTCTGGACCGGCAGTTCGATCGCGTCCGCGGCGCGTATCAACGCCTGCTCGGCTCGACCCTGAACTATCGGCCCGTCACGGTGGTGTTCGCGCTGATCGTATTCGCCAGCCTGATTCCGTTTTATCAGATGTCCAAAACCGACCTCGCGCCAGACGAGGATCAAGGGATGATCATCGCGCTCGGCACGGCGGCACCCAACGCCAACATCGACCAAATCGCCGGCTACTCGGATGAGATTTCGCAGCTCGCAATGAGTTTTCCCGAGCTCGCCCGCACGGTGCAGGTCAATGGTTATCCGTCCTCGAACGGCAACATCACGCTGCTCGCGATGAAGCCGTGGGATCAGCGAACGCGGACGACGATGCAATTGTTGCCAGAGATCACCTCGAAACTCGGTGAGGTGGCCGGCCTGCGCGTGTTGTCATTTCTTCCGCCACCGCTGCCGGGTGCGGGCGGAGCGAACGTGCAGTTCGTCGTCGTCTCGACCGATGATCCGCTCCGGCTCGCGCAGGTCGCCGATTCGCTTGTGACGGAGGCCGTTCGCAGCGGCTTGTTTTTTTACGCCGACAGCAACCTGAAGTTCGACCAAGCGCAGGCGTTCATCGACGTCGATCGGGACAAGGCCGCGATGCTCAACATCAGCATGGCCCAACTCGGGTCGGATCTCGGTGCTTTGCTCGGAGGGAATAACGTGAACTTTTTCAATGTTCAGGGCCGCAGTTACCGCGTGATTCCACAGGTCGAGCGAACCTTCCGGCTGAATCCGGAGCAGCTTGGAAATTATTACATCCGCGCGGGCACCGGCTCGCTCGTACCGCTTTCGACGGTCGCCTCGGTGCATTATGAAGCGCAGCCGCAATCGCTCAATCGTTTCCAACAACTCAATGCTGCGACCATCACGTGCGTGCCGCGCCCAGGCGTCACGCAGGGGCAGGCGCTTGATTTTCTGAACGCGAAGGCGCGGGAATTATTTCCCGAAGGCTACGCGACGGATTATGCCGGGCAGTCGCGACAGTATGTGCAGGAGAGCGGTGCATTCCTCATCACCCTCAGCTTCGCGATCATCATTATCTTCCTCGTGCTGGCCGCGCAGTTCGAAAGTTTCCGCGACCCGCTCATCATCTTGCTCAGCGTGCCGCTCGCGGTGTCGGGCGCGCTCGCGTTCGTCTGCCTTGGATATCATGGACTGTCGCTCAACATCTACACGCGCGTCGGTTTGATCACGCTGGTCGGACTCGTGACGAAGCACGGCATCCTCATCACGCAATTCGCCAACCAGCTCCAACTCGAAGGCAAATCGCGTCGTCAGGCCGTCGAGGAAGCGGCCTCGGTGCGATTGCGACCCATTTTAATGACGACCGCCGCAATGGTCCTCGGCGTGATGCCGCTCGTGTTCGCGTCCGGCGCAGGCGCTGTGAGCCGCCAGCACATGGGGCTGATTATCGCCACCGGGATGAGTATCGGCACCCTCTTCACTCTCTTCGTCGTCCCGGTGGCCTACACTTTCCTCGCGCGCAAGCATCAGAAAGACAGCACGACGCGTCCAGCGCCCGCACCCGTCATGCCGGCCAGCGCAGCGTCAAGTGTTCCCTGAATGACAACTGCGGAGACCAGCAACGTGAGGCGTCGCCGTGATTCAGCTCAGGTGAAATCCCGGCGTCGATAGCGACAGTGCAGTCTCCTCCGGCGACATCGCTTCGGGAACTCCCTCGAACAGCGGCGACGAGAGATAACGTTCTCCAGTATCCGGCAACATGCACAGCAGCACCGAGCCGGCCGGCGCCTGCTCCGCCACGTGCATCGCGGCTGCGAACGTTGCACCACCGGAAATGCCCGTGAAAATCCCTTCCTTTTGCGCCAGCTTGCGTGACCACTCGATCGCGACCGGCCCGGCAATCGGCACGATCTGATCGTAGAATTTTTTGTCCACCGCTTCCTGCAGGACGAACGGGATGAAGTCCGGCGTCCATCCTTGGATCGGATGCGGCTGCCACGCCGGATGGCTGGACGCCGGTGCGTTATCGGCGCCGCGCTGCTGCGCGGTGCCGCTGCTCACGAGCGCGGCGTTGGCCGGCTCGCTCAAAATGATTTTTGTGCCGGGCCGTTCCTTGCGGAGCACGCGGCCCACACCTGTCAGCGTGCCGCCCGTCCCGTATCCAGTAACCCAATAATCGAGTTTCTCACCCTGAAAGTCGGCGAGGATTTCCCGTGCGGTCGTATTCTCGTGAATCTTGGCATTGTCGGCGGTCTCGAACTGCCGCGCCAGAAACCAGCCGTTCGCATCCGCGAGCTCCTTCGCCTTTTGATACATGCCGATTCCCTTCGCTGCGCGCGGCGTCAACACCACTTTGGCCCCGAGAAAACGCATCAGTTTGCGGCGCTCGATCGAGAAGCTGTCAGCCATCGTGACGACGAGCGGATAGCCCTTCGCGGCGCAGACCATCGCGAGCCCGATGCCGGTGTTGCCGCTGGTTGCCTCGACCACGGTCTGGCCGGGCTTGAGATCGCCGCGGCGCTCGGCCTCCTCGATGATGCTGATGGCGAGGCGGTCTTTGACGGAAGAGGCAGGATTGAAGAACTCCGCCTTTACATAGAGGCGCACGTGCGGCGGCGCCAGATGGTTCACGCGAATGCAGGGCGTGTCACCGATCGTATCGACAATGCTTTCAAACCGACGCCCGCGTCCGCGAGTCGTCCGCGCAGAATTTGTGCTCATGGGGGATTTTGGAGGTTGTGGATTAATTATCCTGTCCCGAGGACCGGATGATATCCGCTCACCAGAACGCGCCGCGCGCCCGAGGGCAACGCTCAAGCGCGATAAATTCCGAGCAAGGTCCTCTCTACATACCGGTTGCAACGGCTCTGAGGCACAGACAGGAAGGTCTGTGTCACTGAAGAACGCACGTAACACCGGCATTCCCGCCGGTGATTCCGCCTCCGACGCGGAGGAGACCGAACACGTCGTGTCTTTGCCCGTCATTCCCGGAGCAGGCTTCGGATGCCACTTCCAAGGAGATGCACGCCTATTTTTTTAGACTGGCTGGAGCGGGCACCGTGCCGAGATACTTCAGCTCTCCCAGGTCCACCCGCGGCACGCGTTGATACTCGCGCAGAAGGCGTCCGCTGTCCTGACCAAAGAAACGGAGGCGTTTCCCAGCATCGCCGCCAGGCTCGCATCGAAGCGATTGCCCTGCGCCCGGATGCTGACGCGGGTGGTCCAGAGGAGTTTCTTTTTGTGCTCGCGCACGGCTTGACGGAAATCGTAGGCAGCGATGATCAGGTAATAACGCTCTTCTTCGATGTCGCTTATCAAATCGTCATACGCCGTACCGGCTCCCGCAAACCGGCTGATATCGTTTCGCGCGTTAATCTCCTGAATATAGCCAAGCAGGTTTGCATTCTTTTCGTTCGCCTGCATTCGCATCTGGTCGAACATTTGAAGTTGCATGATGTCGCCCATGCGCTGGTCGGCGGCAACATCGGCCATCGTCGCACTGGTCGGTTGGATGCTGTCGATACTCCGGCCTTCAGCGGCAGGCGCAGAACCAAACGACGATTGCGCCGGAACGGCGTCCATCGAGGCCATCGTGTGAGCGAGCTGATCTTGATATCCGGGACCTGTGTTCACCGTATTCGTCGCTCCCCAGTAAACGACCAGCAGGAGGTCGGCGGATTTTGAATCTCGCGCTAAAAAATAATTCCGTTTCGCGAGGTTCTCAGCCAGCACTCCAGCGATCTTGGGAAACGGCACGCTGTCGATCGACTGATCGCGACCGGTTCCGGGCGCGAAGCCTCCATTGCTGAGGGCATAGGTTTCTCGC
>DAITQE010000191.1:1529-6808 GCA_036833235.1 Opitutus sp. | reverse complement strand
GTGAACGGCTGGCGGTGGGGCGTCCATGTCAGGTCTGTTTCGGATTCGGCGCTGTGACTTCGTTCAACGCGCTGACTGCATTCAACGTCGCTCGGCATTCCGCGACGGTGAGCCCGTTGAGTGCGTCGGATATGCCGATTAGCGACCGGCCCAATTTGGCGATTTCTTCCGCCGGATTTTCGGATTCTTTGGCAAGAACCTCTTGGATTTTGATGATGACTTCTTGTTTTGTCATGTGCGTCGTGGTTCAAATTTGATGCATTCTCATTTGAAGTTCACTTCGACGAACCCGTCGTCGGGATGAGTTCGATGTGGGCGGTGATCTGTTTTTCGATGGCTTCGATCTTTTCGAGATCGGCTTTCACGCGCCGCTGAATTTCAGTGCGCTCGCGGAATAGTTCGATGATTCGTTTTTCGGCTTCGTTCATTGTGCTGTCCTCGCAATTTGCTCAAAGCGTGTGATTGCCCGACGGAAGTTAAGTGAGACGATTGCCGTTCCGTCGTCGCGACCTTTGGCTTGGATGGCGTTGATGAAAAAACTCGGCACGTCCGAAGGGAGTGACGCCTCCGCCTGCTCGGCGCCGGTGAGTGGGTTTTTCGGCGGCCGATGAAGCAGGATTACTTTGTCGGCATCCTGCTCGATGTCGCCGGACTCACGGAGGTCATGAAGCGCGGGCTCACGGCCGTCCTTGGCGGAATCACGGTTGAGTTGTGAGAGTGCCATGACCGGGCAATCCTCCTCGATGGCTAGTTGCTTGAGCGCGCGCGAGCACCGGCCAACTGAGGTGGCCCGATTTTCACCTTTGCCAGGCTCGGAATCCGGTAGAAGTTGCAGGTAGTCGACGACGATCAAGCCAGCGGGCCGGCCGCGCGCGCGAAGAAGTTTTGCGTGTGCCCGCAGAGCCGCGATTCTCACCTGTGATGCGGCAATTACATGCAAGTTTGGTAGTGCCAGCGAACCGACCGCCTTCCGAAATGTCGCAACATCTTCCGGGTGTGCGCGCCGGAGCGCGCGAAACGGGATGCCCGTAACGGTCTGCGCGAGGTTTGTAGCCAGCGACGGGGCCATGACTTCCAGTGACGCGAAGATAACTTCCTTGCCAGATTGCGCCGCCTTGTAGGCGATCATGCGGGCGAGAGACGATTTTCCTACCGACGGGCGTGCCGCCAACACGACAAGTTGGCCGCCCTGCATGGGCTGAAACTGCCGGTCGAGATCCGATAGTCCGAACGACAACTCTCCGGTGTGGGGGTCGGCGCCGGGATCGGTCATCACGTCGATTTTCCGCTGAACCGCCTGCAATGCCTCCGACCATGAGGCAACCGGCGTATGGCTGGACGAACCCAAGATGGAGGATGACGCCTGGCCGACAAATTCTCCGATGTCACCCCCGGACCATCCGTAGCAGTCCTCGGAGATTTGCGCCGCCGATCGAATCAGTCGCCGGAGCGTGGCCAATTCCAAAACCCGGTCGATAAAATGGCCAGCGTAGGCGGTGGTAGGAGCCAAACAGCTCACCTGCACAATCCGGCTGTAACCACCCACCGAGTCCAGTTCCTTGGATTCGCGCAGCACGTCAACCAGAAGCGTAACGGAAGTCGATTTTCCGGCTTCGCAAAGGCGGCTCAACCCAGCGAACGCGATCATGTTCGCGGTCACATAAAACGACTCTGGCGTCACGCCGGCCACCAAAGCTCGGGCCATGGTGGCACCTTCGTCGATCATGCAGCACGAGATCAACTGCTCCTCAGCTTCTTCGCTGTTCGGGAGAGTGCGGCCGATCGGATTCACAAAAGATCGGGCTGAAGGTTTTGGCCGATGCGCGCCGGCGCGGGGCTGCGGTCGGTGCCATTCACGCCGTTCCGCTGCCACGTCGCCGGATCGTCGTCGTAACTCCCGCGGTTGAACCACGTCGCCGGATGGGGCACAAACTGGCGATCTTGTTCTGGCCACGCCCGCACGGCCGCCGCGTAGGAGCGGACCGAGGTTTCGAGTTCGGCCGCTGGCTTCAATTTCATGGCCGCCCGGATGGCTTTCAGCGCGTCTTTGCGGCCTTGCTTGCGTGGGTAGAGGTCGTAGATTGCCTCAGCCGCCACGTCCTTCGTCGGCGCAGCCGACGGATCGGTAGATTGAGATGCTTGTGCTTTTGTATCTGCTTGTGCTGACATTGCTGACTGTGAATCACCGTGATTTACAGTAATTGACCGCGTTTGACAATTCGTTGACGATGCCCGCTTCTGGCGCTCTCGGAACTCCTGTTGTTTCAATCGGTTATATTCACGCCGCTCATCGAGTGACATTTTCGCCCGATATTTCGCGTGATTCAGAATCACCCACCCTCCGTCAACCGCTTCGATTCTCCTTCCGTCGAAATCCTTGGTTCGCGAGAACGTGTCTGGAGCGGAAAATATCTCGAGGGCTGTCTGGGTGTCGGCCAGACTCACCCGCGATAAATCGGCCAACCCAGGGACTGACGCTTCGACGATCCCGTGCTTATTTGCCATCGCCAGCATCGTGATCCATACCACTTTTGTCTCCGTCTTTTCCCTCCAAATCGTCGAGGCGATGATCGATCCAAAGAGCTTTGTGTAACCGTTCATGTCAGCAATAAAGATGACACGGAGTTGACCGAATCAAGCATAATCTTCACCTCACCCCAAAATACTTCGCTTGAGCACCGCGAGCGCGCGAATCACCATTCCGCCGTGAAACTGACCAACTTTCGGCTTTGGCTCCGGCGCCGGGCTCGGTGCCGGTGGCTGCGGTTTCGGCCCTTTGGGCTGCGGTGGAGCCGGCTTTGGGAATGGTTCGATGTGCTCGCCGCGGAGGATCGGCATGTTGGCGCGAAGGAGTGGCTGAACATGGCGCGCGCCGTCATCGTGGGGCTCTGGCGCGGTGCGCCCAAAAACAAACGACCGATGCCAGTCTACTACCGCGTATGTGTCCGGTGCCCTCTCCATGATTTGCGGCTTCATCGGTGCGGCGGATGTGGATGTTACCTTCCCGGGAAGCTTGCGGCCGGCGGGAAATGCTGGGCTAGAGAGATTGACCCGAACTCGACGATCGGCTTTTCGCTCGAGCCGGATCCCTGATTTTCCCCTTGGCGAGCGGGTGGCCGTCGTCGATCACAAGTGCCCGCACGTAGTCGAACGGGGCGGCGAAATTCTTGGCCTTGGCGACCTTTCGGATCGCGCGAATCTCCGGCGGGTAGGCGGCGAATCCGGCGTTGCGTGAACGTTCGCCCGGCAGTTTCTTGGGGCGTCCGCGTCCGCGTTCGCTGGGCGAAATCGTTTGGGCCATGGCTTGCGATGCAGGGCCTGATTAGTCTTGTCAACAGAAACGCAACTTGACGAGGCGGATTTACGAATGTAGTTCCGCACCATGCCCGACGAATCGACGCCACCGGAAACAGGGAAGCGCCGTGCGCCGCAAAAGAAAATGTCGGCCGACGACAGGGCGAGGTTGTTGGAAATTCTGAAACTGCCGAGCGCGCGCGTGAACGGCAAAATCGACGCCCCGGCGGTCGCGGCCCTGACGGGCCTTTCCTATCAGCAAGTCATCGCGGTCATTCGTAAAGATCGCTACCTGCACGCGCAGGTCGCGGAGGCGAACCCCGATAGCGTGGCCACCTCGGAGGCCGACGCCATGGATGCGCCGGCCCACGCAGCGCCCGGGGGTATGTTTATTTCTAATGAGGATTTTGAGCGGGCACAGGCGCTTTTCCGCCAGCAAAAGAAACTCGATAAGGAAGATTGGGTGGGACTCGGCATGGACGAAAAGATGGCCGAACAGGCGGCCCGCCTGGGTAAAATTGGCCGCGCGCCGCTTTTGGGGACGATGAACGTTGTTGGGGGCGGATTGATACGCGGCCTCATGATGTTGCAACAGATTCTCGAGGATGACGGCGAAAAAATCAGACTGAGTTCGTTGCCCCACGAAGTGGACAAAGAAGGACTCCCGGTCGAGGACGGCAAGAAACAGCGCGAGTGGCGCTACTGCTGGTTGGCAGGATACAAGACACTGATCGATCTCCAAAAATCTCTGCACCAAAATCAGGCGATTCTCGCGAAGGCCGTGCGGGACATGAAACTGGCCGGAGAGGGCGGTCCTAAGAAACCAGAGAAGGGCGTCTACGAGATCGATCCGCCGGAGAAAACCGCCTAACCATGGCCCTCAACCGCGACGAGTTCGAGGCCATCAACGAGCAGTTGATGTCCGAGATGGCCGACATGCTGGGGGCCACCGTCGAGACCTCGCCGTTCGATCCCGGAAAACCGAAGGAACCGGTGAAACGGCCACGGTGGGAGCCCTGGCACGGCGTGACACAGAAAAAGATTTTCCGCGATCAGGCGGAGGTTGTCGGCGCGTGCGCCGAAAAGGGAACCGGGAAAACATTCGCGTTCGCCGACAAGATCATCGCGCACTGTTACGTCGGCTGGGACGCACTGGCGATCATCATCGGCAACAGTCACCGCGCGCTCGCCGAGGGTATCTGCGCGGAACTTACGGGCTTCAGTCTGCCGCGGTGGCGCGACGGCAACCGTGAACCGCTCTACAACGTGGACGACAAGGGAGCGCTGATTGAAAACCCGCGGGCCGGTGAACTCATGGACGCGGGGATCGGGCTCGAATATGGCGGATGGAAGGCCGATCCTAACAACAAGGACTTGTATCTGAAGATCAAGAACCAGTTCGGCGGCTGGAGCCGCATCCGCGTCATCGCGATCCCGTTCGGAAAAATGGTTCAGGCGCGCGTCACCAACCTCAATGCGTCGCTGTTTTATCTCGAGGAGGCGACGCGGTGCGACGGTCGGGAATATTACGACTATCCGGTCGGCCAACTGAATCGCCGTCGCCAGACCAAAGGGGTTCAACCGTTTCTTTTCTCATGCAACCCAGACGATCCGGATCACTGGGTCCATGAGTGGATGTATAAGGACGTCGCGGTAGGAAAAAATGCTCCGGGTCGCGTGTGGCCGGACGATCCGGAAGAGCCGGGGATTCGCCGCGACGAAGACGTCGGATTCTACTATCTGCCATTCAAAGAGAATCGGCGCAACCTATCGAAGAAATACATTCAGGTTTTGGCAAAGGCATGGCGGTCGAATCCGATCATGCGGGCGCGATTGCTGGATGGAAAATGGATCGCGATGCCGAAAGGCGATGCGCTCTTCAAGGCTCAGTTTGTCGAAGGGAAACACATGCGGGGCGATCTCGAAAAGAAGAAGGGGCTCACGCCGGTTCCGGGTTATCCGATCGTAATCGGCATGGACTGGGG
>DAITQE010000191.1:0-1519 GCA_036833235.1 Opitutus sp. | reverse complement strand
GGACTGGGGCGCGCGCAGCGTTGGAATTCCTTTCAAGCAGATCATCGAATCCGACGAGGGGCCGTTCGACATCACATTCGATTCGATCAGCTTCTACCAGGAGATGCACAAGACGAGTTCGCTGGCGCGCGCCATCCTCGAAAAAATGCGATTCTGGAATGTCTGGTTGCGCGGCGAACGCGGATGGGACGAGGAAGAGGCGCAACGCGGCGCCGACATGGTTCCGCTGGGTGCTCCGTCGTGGTGCTTCTGGTTCATCACCGGCGACGACGCGACGACCAACGTCAACCCGGAGTCGGGCAACATTCACGCGAAGGATTTATCGGATCACATGCAGCGGATTCTTGAGGAAGAGCCATTGCGCTACTACGGCATTGAGACGCCGATTATCCGCGGGTGCCCACGTCCGAAAGACTCCATCGGAAAGCGCGTCGACATCATCGCGGAGAACCTAATGAGCGAAATGGCCGTCGTATCGGTGCTTTGCCCCGACATTCGCGGCATGTTTTTGAACCTCTCGCGCGATAAAGAGAACCCGTCCCACCCTGCGAAGGGAAACCGGTGGATCCATATTTTCGACGGTTACTCCTACCCGAACTATTACCGACGGTTCGTGCTGGGTGGCGGCTTCTACAACATCGAAGAGGGTTCTGCGGTGGAGGTGCACTGACCCGGCGGGCCTTTTCGCTTGCCGTTTGCCCGTCAAATCGACTAATCGCTCTCATGGCCTCAAAACTCGTCGACATGGGTATTTCGCGGAAAGAGATGCACTCCGACGAGAAGACCTCGCCGATATCCGATAAGGACTACGGCAAAGAGAAGGTCTATCCGGAGCTTTCGCTATCAGGCCCGGCGGCCGAAATGATGGGCGCCGAGGACTTGAAGGAAGGCGACTTGATCGAGCAGACCGTTCAATGGAGGGTAAAGCGCCATTCCAAGACGACGGAGAACGGCGAGACGAATTACTCGATGACGCTTTGTTTGGAGAAGGCGAGCGATTGCAAGGAGTGTGCCGACTCCGGCGATGCCGCCGGAGAAGATGACGCCGACGAACCGAGCGACGCGATGCGCTACATTGAAGGCCGCGCGAAGTCCGACTAAGATGTCGACCGGCTCCTCTAGCCCTCCGGCAACCGGCATGACGCCGCACAGCGACATCGCCGTCTTTCTGATTCAGCGCAACTACGCGGCAATCGGGGCCGACGGTTGGGACACCCGCCGGGTGCAATTGCTCGCCGCAAAACTCGGCGACACCCGGAAGATGATGGCGGCGCGATTGCGGATTGGTTTGTCCGACTACGAGAAGCGCGAAAAGAACGACTCGTGGACCAATCAGGACGGCCTCATTTTGGCGCTGCTTGAGCGCGAGATCGATTTACTGCGCGGAATTGGCCGGCATGGAAACATCCTGGGGGCCACCACATGATCGACATCGGCGCACTCGCCAGCAAAGGCGTCACCAATCGGCGCCTGAGAGAAATTTTTGAATCGAAAGCCCCCGAGGGGAAGACGTCCAAGA
>DAITQE010000190.1:1524-6812 GCA_036833235.1 Opitutus sp. | reverse complement strand
CCCATGCGAACCAAGCCGAAGCAAGCTTCGGGGTATCGGACCCAAAGCGAATGAAGCAGCCGGAGAACGGGATCATCAGCGCAGTCCGATTCGCGCAGCGGGCCTATGCCTAAGACCTAATTACTTCTGCGCGACCCGATTCTTCAAAAAGGCCAACACGTCCTGGAATTTTGCCCGGTTGGACTCGTCCACCGTCACCAGGTTTTCATGCGCATCCAACACCAGACGAGCTTGATCGAGTTCGGTTTGGTCCGGACAGGGCAGAGCCGCCTCGCAGCCTTCGAAGCTTAGGGAAAAATCGCCCGTGTCCACCGTGAGCAGCCGATGCAAACCAAGGTTTCGGATCAGTTCCAAATTGCGCGGTCCCATGCGGGCGAGCACAAGGCTGCCACCGGCGGGCATTTTTTTCAGCTCCAACGCAATTCCCGCCAGCACACCAAGAAACGTGCTGTCCATACTCGTGCAGTGCGAGAAATCGATTACGATACGGCCTTTCTTTTGCCGCAGCATCTCGGTTACGAAATCACGCAAACACGCGCTGTTTTGGAAACATGCCCGTCCATTGACGCGCACCACCACAGGGTCGGAATAGGCGTCCACCATATAGACGGGTTTGGCAGCAATCTCAGGCATTTAGGAAAGGCGGTACTTCATCGACGCAAACGTTGGAACGTTAAGGTCCGCGGATTCACCCCATCTGCAAGTCGGCGCTCGCAGGGAATCGTAACACGTTCCTCAAAATCAATGGTAATCGACTCGCCGCTCAATTCTTCGCCACAATCTGGCGAAGCACATACGGAAGGATTCCACCATGTTGATAATAATCGATTTCGATCGGCGTATCGATGCGGCAGCGGACGATCACGAGTTGCACCGACTTATCGGTTCGCGTGATGCGTAACGTCATATCCTGCTGCGGCTTCAGTCCCATGCCGAGACCGAGCACATCGTAGGCTTCAGAGCCGTCCAATTTTAATGTCTGCGCAGTGGTGCCTTCCTTGAACTGCAGCGGCAACACCCCCATGCCAACGAGATTTGAACGGTGAATACGTTCAAAGCTTTGCGCCACGACAACTTTAACTCCGAGTAAATTGGTGCCTTTCGCCGCCCAATCGCGCGACGAACCGGTGCCATACTCCTGGCCGGCGATGATAATCAACGGCGTACCGTTGGTGATATGCGTCATTGCCGCATCGTAGATCGGCATCTTCTCACCCGTCGGCTGGTAAATCGTGTTACCGCCCTCCTCACCGTTCAGCATCAAGTTCTTGATTCTGACGTTGGCAAACGTGCCGCGGGTCATGATGCGGTCGTTGCCGCGGCGTGAGCCGTAGGAATTGAAGTCTTCAAACGAGACGCCGTTCTCGACGAGGAACTGCCCCGCTGGAGATGTCCGTTTAATCGCGCCCGCCGGCGAAATATGATCGGTGGTCACCGAGTCGCCGAAAATCCCGAGCACACGCGCGCCCGTGATTTCTTCGATCATTCCAGGCTGCATTCCGAATTTCGCGAAGAATGGCGGCTCCTGAATGTAGGTGGATTTCGAATCGAATTTGTAAACGTTCCCCGTGGTGGACGGGATTTCGTTCCACTTCGGATTCTGTTCCGCGAAGTCGCTGTAGAGCTTCCGGAAAACCTCGGGTTTCAACGCCGCCGCCATTTGATCGCGCACTTCCTGCAGCGTCGGCCAGAGATCTTTCAAGAAGACTTCGCGGCCCGCGTGATCGTGACCGATCGGCTCCTTCGACATGTCGATGTCCACCCGCCCAGCCAGCGCAAACGCCACGACGAGCGGCGGCGACATCAGAAAATTCGATTTGATGTTCTGGTGAACGCGCGCCTCGAAGTTACGGTTTCCCGAGAGCACAGAGGCCGCCACGAGATCGTTCTTCAACACGGCTTCTTCAATGGCAGGATGCAATGGACCCGAATTTCCGATACACGTGGTGCAACCGTAGCCGACTGTCTGGAATCCGAGTTTATCGAGATACGGCTGCAATCCCGTCTTCGTCAGGTAGTCCGTCACGACCCGACTGCCGGGCGCGAGCGAGGACTTCACCGTGGAACCCACTTTGAGGCCACGCTCGACTGCCTTTTTCGCGAGGAGTCCCGCCGCCAGCATCACCGACGGGTTGGAGGTATTCGTGCAACTCGTGATCGCCGCGATGAGCACGCTGCCGTGACCAATATAACCTTCGATGCGCTTGGCCTCGGTCGGAACTGGATCGGGCGTCGGCCGATTGTTCGCCATCTCACGCTCCGTCGTCACACTCGTGTTCTCTACATCGTGGTCGGACTCGGGCACCACATCCTGACTGCCGCCGCCGGGCCGCGTCCACCAACCGCCCTCGACATGATAACTCTTGTCGAAATCGGCCGCATTTTTGCCGAAGCCGTTTTCTTTCACCGGTCTTGAGAACGCGGTGATAAACTCGCGCTTAATCGCAGTGAGTTCGATGCGATCCTGCGGACGCTTCGGTCCGGCGAGACTCGGTACGACACTCGCCAAGTCCAGTTCGAGATCGCTCGAGTATTCGATCTCTCCGCGTTTCGGCATGCCCCAAAGTTCCTGCGCCTTGTAATAGGCCTCATACACCGCGACGTGTTCTTCGGAGCGGCCGGTCGCCCGCAGGTAATTGCTGCACTCCCCGTCAATCGGGAAGAAGCCCATCGTCGCACCGT
This sequence comes from Opitutus sp., assembly GCA_036833235.1. Classification (GTDB taxonomy): domain Bacteria; phylum Verrucomicrobiota; class Verrucomicrobiia; order Opitutales; family Opitutaceae; genus Opitutus. The sequence goes on along the minus strand of DAITQE010000190.1, from coordinate 4,130 downwards.
ATTCGGGCGCCATATTCGCAATCGTAGCACGGTCGACCACCGGCAGAGCAGCCGCACCTGGACCATAGAACTCGACAAATTTGCCCACGACCTTCGCCGCGCGCAGCATCTGCGTAATCGTCAGCGCCAGATCAGTCGCTGTCACGCCTTCACGCAGTGCGCCCGTGAGGTGGACGCCAACGACATCGGGCGTTAGAAAATACACCGGCTGGCCGAGCATCCCCGCTTCGGCCTCGATTCCGCCGACGCCCCAGCCAACAATGCCGAGACCGTTGATCATCGTCGTGTGCGAATCCGTGCCGACCAGCGTATCCGGATAGTAAACGCCGTTAGCATCCTTCAGTACGCCCTTGGCCAGATACTCGAGATTCACCTGGTGAACGATGCCAATGCCCGGCGGCACCACCTTGAATGTGTCGAACGCCTGCATGCCCCATTTCAAAAACTGGTACCGCTCGCGATTTCGCGAAAATTCCAATTCGAGATTTTTGGCCAGCGCCTCCGCACTGCCGGCAAAATCAACCTGAACGGAGTGGTCGACCACGAGATCCACAGGCACAAGCGGCTCGATGATCTTCGGATCTTTGCCCATGCGGGCGACCGCCGCTCGCATGGCAGCGAGATCGACGAGCAATGGAACACCGGTGAAATCTTGCAGCACAATTCGCGCAACGACGAAGGGGATTTCCTCCGTCCGCTCGGCTTTGGCGCACCACGTCGCGAGATCGCGAATAGCTGCCTCCGATACGCGTTTGCCGTCGGCATTGCGCAACAGAGATTCAAGTACCAGCCGAATGGAGACTGGGAGCTTTTTCACTCCGAAACCCGCTGACTCGAGGGCAGGAATCGAGTAGAATTGATGAGACGTTCCATTCGCGGAAAACGTCTGCAACGTATTGAAAGGATTCGGAAGGCTCATAGGAAAATTCTGAAAATTGGAGCGGCGGTCTGCGGTCGGTTGCGCGCTTCCCGCGCAACGTGGCGCGACGAATGCGCCGGCTACATTTACTGCGCCAGCGCCGCTTTAACCGCGGCGAAATTCGGCAGATCTTTCGGCGTGGGCGTCTGCTCGGAATACTTGATCACCCCATCCTTGCCGATCACGAATGCGGCACGGGCCGCCGCCTCGTACATGCCCGCGAAACTCGGGAGAACGACGCCATACGCTTTTATAACTGTTTTGTTCAGGTCGCTGAGCAAGGTGATGCCGATCTTGCTTTGCTTCGCCCACGCTTCCTGCGCAAACGGGCTGTCAACACTGATGCCGTAGACTTCGGCGCCGAGACCCGCGTATTCGCCCAGGCCCGCCGTCGTATCGCACATCTCCTGGGTGCAAACACCGGTGAAAGCAGCAGGAAAAAACAGCAGCACGGTTTGCGCCTTGCCGAAGTTGTCGCTCAGCTTGACGTCCTTCATCAGACCATCGGCAGCTTTGGTCTTCAGGATGAAATCAGGGGCTTTCGAACCGGAGGTGAGAGGCATGAGGGATTATGGTTTGAGGGTGCGACGTTGGCCTGCGCAACGTGTATCGTCGCGCAAGGCGGACAAGAGGTAGAACGCCACGGATGCCGCCGCGCAAACCGTTTTTCCGGAAAGAAGTGGGGTTTCTCTCCAACGCCAGATGCACATAAGTTTTGTTTTGCGCCAAAACTCCGGACGCCCGTTAACTCACCCGTCACCATGACGATTCTCGAAGACCTCCAATGGCGCGGCCTATATGCCGACTGCACCGACCTCGCCGCGCTCACCGAGCGCCTCGCGCAAGGACCAGTGACGCTCTATTGTGGCTTCGATCCGACCGGCGACTCGCTCCACGTCGGCCATCTCATGGGCCAGCTCACGCTGCGCCGCTTCCAGCTCGCCGGTCACCACCCCATCGCGCTCGCCGGCGGCGCCACCGGCATGGTCGGCGATCCCTCCGGCAAATCCGCCGAGCGCAATCTCCTCACGCGCGATCAACTCGCCCACAACATCGCCTCCATTAAAACGCAGCTCAGCCATCTGCTCGATTTCAACGCCCCCAGCAATCCCGCGCGCCTCGTTGATAACGCCGATTGGACCGCGCCAATCGCTTTCCTGGATTTCCTGCGCGACGTCGGAAAACATTTTTCCGTCAACGTCATGCTTGCCAAAGATTCCGTTCAGTCGCGCCTCGGCAGTGACAGCGGCATCAGTTACACCGAGTTCAGTTACCAGCTACTCCAAGCCCACGATTTCTACGTTCTCCGCCGCGATCTCGGCTGCGAACTCCAGATCGGCGGCACCGACCAGTGGGGCAACATCACCGCCGGCACCGACCTGATCCGCAAAAAACTAGGCCAGCCCGCGTGGGGTTGGACTTTCCCGCTAATCACGAAGGCCGATGGCACCAAGTTCGGCAAAACCGAGAGCGGCGCTATCTGGCTCGATCCTAAAAAAACGAGCCCCTACAAATTCTATCAGTTCTTCATCAATTCGGAGGACAGCGTGGTCATTCCGTATCTGAAGAAATTCACCTTTCTCCCCCGTCCCGCGATCGAGGAACTCGAAGTCGCGCACGCCGCGAATCCCGGCGCGCGCACCGCCCAAAAAGCCCTTGCCCGCGCCGTCACGTCGATTGTCCATGG
>DAITQE010000190.1:0-1514 GCA_036833235.1 Opitutus sp. | reverse complement strand
GCGGACTCGACGGCATCAGCGAATCCGTCTTTCAAGACGTCGTCGGCGAAATTCCCACGAAAGAGTTCGAACGAACAAAATTCGAAGGCGCAGGCGCATCGCTGACCGACGTGCTGGTGCATGCGGGGCTCGCGCCATCAAAGGGACAAGCTCGCAAAGACATCGAGGGCGGTGGGATCTATGTTAACAACGTGCGCGTGGGCGAAGTCAGCCGAGCGGTCACATCCTCTGAGTTGCTCTTCGGCCAATATCTTCTCCTGCGTAAAGGAAAACGGACGTACGCGGTTTTGCGTGTCACATGAGTCGGCGCAGATGGCCCGCCGGGGTGGTTTCAACCCCGTCCTCAGCCGCAGCGTCTCGCATGAGAGATCGATGCGCAGCGCCGTGAAAACCCGCTTTATTGTTAATCCTCGATCCGGCCGGGCGCTTCGAGCGTTGCCGACTGTCAAACGATTCGCCGCACAACATGGCGCCGACGTGATTCTCACTGAGCGTTCGCGTCACGCGACGGAACTCGCGACGAACGCGCTCGCCGAAGGATTTGAACTGATCGTCGCCGTCGGAGGTGACGGCACGATGAATGAAGTTGCATCTGCATTGATCGATACAAACGGCATTCTCGGACTGATTCCCTGCGGTTCGGGCAATGGTCTAGGCCGCCACCTTGGAATTCATGGCTCCTTGCGCCACGCACTGGGCGTTCTACTCCGCGGAACACCCCACTTGATCGACAGCGGCCTTGCGGACGGCCATCCCTTTTTCACCGTGGCCGGACTTGGATTCGAAGCTGAGATCGCGCAAAGGTTCAACTTGCTCAAACGGCGCGGTTTCTTGCGTTATCTTGCGACCACCGTCCGAGCCTTCTCCCGCTGGACGCCGAAACGCTATGCTATCTCATATCCAAATGGGCGGACGGAACTCGAGGCGTTCACTTTGGCCGTCGCGAACAGCGATCAATACGGAAATAATGCGACGATCGCTCCTGGTGCCCGCGCTGATGACGGTCAGCTTGACCTCTGCACGATTCCGCCTCTCACCGCATTAAATACAGTTCCGCTCGCGACTCTGCTTTTCTGCGGACGGGTTGATCGCCAGCGCGGCGTATTCCTCCGGCGCGCGACAGAGTTCGTCGTCGAACGTGAAGGGCCCGGTCCGCTACACACGGACGGTGAAACCCACGAAGCGGGAAACATCGTCAAGTTCTCGATACGCCCCGCCAGCCTGCGAATCCTAGTCCCAGCAAAATCCTGAGGTAGGCCGGGACCGCTGGCTCGCCGTGCACGCATCCCGTGCATGAAGTAGAAACCAGCTTGCAGGTGTTTCCCTGGGAGCGCGGGCGCCCTCGCCCGCATGGCTTCGACCTACGAACTCCCGCCATAGCACACACGTCGTCCTGCCGGACAGCCGGAGCCCCGTAGCACGGTCAGCCTGCCCGTGCTCAACGCGGTCAGGCTCACCCCGCTACGTCGTGTACCCCAACATTTCGAGCCTCGATCATTTCCGGATTTGGTTTG
>DAITQE010000189.1:5189-6839 GCA_036833235.1 Opitutus sp. | reverse complement strand
AGCTTCGTCCGCCAAGCCGAGCTGAGCGGCACCGGCGAGCGCGTGCCGTGGATGCGAGGCGGCGAACGCCTTCAACTCGCTCGAGGAGTTGGCGGCCCCGTAAGCTCGCCCGATTTCCTGTTCCTTCTGGGCTGCCAGAGTTTCCCACCCGCCCTTCGCCATGATTGCGACGACGATCGCGATCAGCACGACCACGACGGCTTTACTGTTGCTCTGTAAGAAAAGCCGCAGCCGATCCTCGAAACTAGGCGCGACGTAGTTTTCGTCAACGGGCACAAGATTGCGATCATCGCCCTTGGGCGTGGAACCGGATGGAGTGGCAGGGGTGGGCATGGCGGAAGATTTCAAGTTCGTGAACCGGGCACCGAAACAGATCAACCGGGTCGCGTAAAGGAGGGAGTTGCCACGGTTAGCAGCCATTTCGGACGAGTCCGGAGCGCCTCCGCGATTCTCAAACAAGTTACAAATGCCGCCCGATCGGTCGGCACACTGAGCTTCAGCTCAGTCAAACACCACAGTCTTGTTGCCGTAAGTAAGAATTCGGTCCTCCAACTGCCAACGCACCGCTTGGGCGAGAACGCGTTTCTCCAGGTCGCGTCCAAGCCGGACAAGATCCTCGACCCCGTGCCGATGCGTGACCCGCGTGACGTCTTGATGAATGATGGGACCTTCATCCAAGTCCTTGGTCGCATAATGTGCGGTGGCGCCGATCAATTTCACCCCGCGAGCATGCGCTTGATGGTACGGTCGTCCACCGGCGAAGGCGGGGAGAAAAGAGTGATGAATATTGATGACCGGCCGGTCGAGGCGCTCCAGGAAATCGGCTGAAAGAACCTGCATGTAGCGCGCTAGAACGACCAGATCGATCTCAAGCTCCCGCAACAGCTCGCGCTGACGAACCTCTCCGGCACCTTTCGTATCGCCGCTCACCGGTATGTGATGGAACGGCAAACCATAATTTCGTGCCGCGCTCGCAAGATCCGCGTGATTTGAGATCACCGCAATCAGTTCGCCCGTAAACTCGCCTGCCCGCCAACGCAGCGCCAGGTCATGAAAACAGTGATCCGCTTTCGACACGAACACGGCGACCCGCGAGCGCTCGGCGGACGTCGTCAATCGCGCGTGCATTCCGAGCGATGCGGCAAAGGCGCGGAACCCAACTGCGTCCGCCAAAGAATTGGCGTTGGTCAGCTGCCACTCGATGCGCTGGAAGAAAATACCCGCCTCCCGATCCCGATGTTGATCCGCATGGAGGATGTTTCCGCCATGTTCAAAAATCCAACCCGCCACTCGAGCGACCAGCCCCGGCTGGTCGGGACCGTGCAGCAGAGCGACTAACCTGATGGGTTCTGCCATGGCTCGAAAGATCAACGCGGCACGGTCGGCGGGTCAAAGCACCGTCACATTACCGCGATATTGCTGAATCGGTTTTACGCCCACCGGTTTTTCCCGCAAGGCTTCAATTCCCATCACTGCGGCCTGAGCGCCTGTGATGGTGGTCATGATACAAACGTTGTGCGCGTAGGCTGCCGCCCTGATGGAGTTCTCGTCCCGGCGCGGAATCATACCAGCAGGCGTGTTAATGATAAGCTGGATCTGGCCGTTTTTGATCAAATCGACCGCCGTCGGGCGACCTTCATTGATCTTCGC
>DAITQE010000189.1:0-5179 GCA_036833235.1 Opitutus sp. | reverse complement strand
GCGCTTAACCGCGATCCCGTGATCGGTCAGCATTTGGGCCGTACCGCTCGTCGAGAAAATCGCAAAGCCCATGGCCTCGAGCCGGCGGCCAATATCGACCGCGCGAGCCTTGTCCGCGGTTTTTACGGAAAGAAATACATTTCCTTTCGTCGGCAGACCGGGTTTCGCCGCGGCCTGCGCTTTGGCAAATGCAATCCCGAGATCAGCGTCGAGCCCCATAACCTCGCCGGTCGACCGCATCTCGGGCCCGAGCACGATGGCCGCGCCTGGGAAACGGACAAACGGAAACACGGCTTCCTTAACGCACCAGTGTTTCGGCGTCTGCTCGCGCGTGAAACCAAGGTCTTTGAGCTTGGCGCCGGTCATCACCTTGGCTGCGAGTTTTGCCAGCGGTATACCGATGGCTTTGGCCACAAACGGCACCGTGCGTGAGGCTCGCGGATTCACTTCGAGGACGTAGAGTTGCTGATCTTTAATCGCAAACTGGACGTTCATCAGCCCGATCACATTGAGCTCACGCGCAAGCTCGTGAGTGGCTTTCCTGACCGTCGCGAGCATGTCGGCCGAAAGGGTATGCGGCGGCATCACCATCGCCGCATCTCCGGAATGCACGCCCGCAAATTCGATATGCTCGAGCATGCCGCCGATCACTGATGTCTCCCCATCGCTGATACAATCGACGTCCAACTCGATGGCATCTTCCAGGAATTTATCGATCAGGACTGGCTTGCCCGGCATAACGTCGAACGCCTGCCGAATGACGGCCTTGAACTCATCTTCGGTGTAAACAATGAACATCCCGCGCCCGCCGAGCACGAAGGATGGGCGCAGCAACACCGGAAACCCGACCTCATGCGCGAACGTGAGCGCCTCGGCCTCATTCAGCGCAGTCCGATTGGCCGGCTGCCGCAGGCCGATTTTGTTCAAGATGGCCGCGAACAACTTTCGATCTTCCGCGGCCTCGATGCTTTCAGGCGAGGTGCCGATGATATTGACCCCGTTTGCCTTCAACGCGGACGCCAGATTCAGCGGCGTCTGTCCGCCAAACTGCACAATCACGCCGTCGCATTTTTCCTGTTGATAGATTTCCAACACGTCCTCGAGCGTGAGTGGCTCGAAATACAGACGGTCAGACGTATCGTAATCCGTCGAAACCGTTTCAGGATTGGAGTTCACCATCACGGTCTCAAAACCAACTTCACGCAGCGCGAAGCTGGCGTGCACGCAGCAGTAATCGAACTCGATGCCTTGTCCAATTCGGTTGGGGCCGCCGCCCAAGATCATTATTTTTTTCTTATCTGACGGCAGAATCTCGTTTTCGTCGCCGTAACTGGAATAGTAATACGGCGTGAACGCCTCAAATTCCGCGGCACACGTGTCGACGAGCCGATAGGTCGTATTGATGCCACGCTGTTTGCGTTCGGCCCGGGCGGTCGCAAGGTCGGTTTTGAACAGGTGCGCCAATTGCGCGTCACAGAAACCAAACTGTTTCGCACGACGCAGCACAGAGGTCGGCACCGTCGAGATCGAGTAATGCGACAAGGCCTTCTCCATCTCGTAGATTTCGCGCAGCTGGTGCAAAAACCACGGATCGATCTTCGTCAGCTCGAAAATCTGATCGACGGTGTAGCCCGCGCGAAAGGCATGGCGAATGTAGAAAATTCGCTCCGCGTTCGGCGTGCCCAGCTTGGCATTGATCACTTTCTCCTCGACCACTTCGTCGCCGCCGTGCTTGCCGCCTCCTCCAAAACCACGCGCTCCCGTTTCGAGCGAACGCAGACACTTCTGCATCGATTCCTTGAAGGTACGGCCGATCGCCATCGCCTCGCCCACCGATTTCATGGCCGACGTAAGAGTCGGATCGGCATCGGGGAATTTTTCGAATGTGAAACGTGGGATTTTCGTTACGACGTAATCGATCGTCGGCTCAAAACTCGCAGGTGTCACGCGTGTGATATCGTTACGCAACTCGTCAAGCGCATAGCCCACCGCCAACTTCGCGGCGATCTTCGCGATCGGAAAACCGGTTGCCTTCGACGCCAGGGCGGACGAACGAGACACCCGCGGATTCATCTCGATCACGACCATCCGGCCCGAGGCAGGATCGACCGAAAACTGAATATTTGATCCACCGGTTTCCACGCCGATTTCCCGAATCACTGCGAACGACGCGTCGCGCATCACCTGATATTCCTTGTCGGTCAGCGTCATTGCCGGAGCGACCGTGATCGAGTCGCCCGTGTGCACGCCCATCGGATCGAAGTTCTCGATCGAGCAGATGACGACGCATTGATCTTTGTGATCACGCATCACCTCCATCTCGAATTCTTTCCACCCGAGCAGGCATTCCTCCACCAGGACTTCATGAACAGGAGAAAGATCGAGGCCGTTCGCGACGATTTGCTCGAATTCTTCTTTGTTGTAAGCGATTCCACCACCACTGCCGCCCAGCGTGAATGATGGCCGAATGATCAGCGGATAAACACCCAAAGAATCGGCAGCGGCACGTGCCTCTTCCATGGATTTCACGTTGCGGGATTTCGCGACATCCAGGCCGATCTTGAGCATGGCCTGTTTAAATAGCTCACGATCCTCGCCCTTGTTGATCGCGTCGGGCTTCGCGCCGATCATTTCTACGCCATATTTTTCGAGGACGCCGGCCCGGTGCAATTCCATCGAAAGGTTAAGAGCCGTCTGCCCACCCAACGTCGGGAGCAGCGCGGAGGGCCGTTCGATGGCGATGATTTTTTCCAGAATATCGACGTTGAGCGGTTCGATGTAAGTCACATCGGCGAACTCCGGATCCGTCATGATCGTGGCGGGATTGGAGTTCACGAGAATTACTCGATAGCCCTCTTCTTTGAGAGCTTTGCATGCCTGAGTACCAGAGTAGTCGAATTCGCAAGCCTGGCCGATGACGATAGGGCCGGCGCCGATGATCAGGATGGACGTGAGGTCAGAACGTTTGGGCATGAACGTAGATTTCGCCGAGGGTTGAGGGCGAGGAAACCCGCGGCAAGCGGGAAAGCGTTGTGCCGCGCGGTTCGTCCGTTTTCAACGCTGCCCCAGAGAGCTCGTTGCAGCGTATCTTTGTTTCTGACGGCGTACCTAAATCGTCGCAGGCCGCCGGCGCGACTCTGGCTCTGCCTCCCGTCGCCAACGTTAACCCGAACCGCTCAGCAACTAGCCCAGAGCACTGACGTCGATGCCAAGCACCTTTGCGGCGTTTGCTTTGTTGCCGTTGCACGCATGGAGCACGATGTCGCGATATTGTTTTTCCTGGCCCGCGAGATATTCCGCCAGGTTCGGCCAGTCCTTCACCTCGCGCAGTCGCAACGGCAGTTGTTCGGACGTGATTATCCGCGCTTCCGTCGTGGTCGCGATCTTCGAGACGACTTGGTAGAGTTCCGTGAGATTCCCCGGCCAATGATAGGCACTCAGCACGGCTAGTGCATCATCGGTGAATTCGACCATGTTAGCGTCGAAATGCGGATTTATCGCCTGTGACAGGCAGTGCTTCACCAGCACAGGAATGTCTTCAACGCGATCCCGCAACGGCGGCAGCTGCACAGGCAGCGAGGCTACGCGATAGAACAACTCGTCGTTGAATTTCCCTTCGTCCGTCAGCGCCTCGAGATCTTCCGTGGTGGAGCAAACCAGCCGAAAGCCGTGAGACGTGTTACGAAGAACACTGACGAGCTCTTTTTGTACGCCGGCGGCCAAACATTGAAGGTGTTGGAGGAAAAGCGTCCCGCCCTTCGCTTGTTGAACCCACGCTCCGCCTTCGCCATTTTGCCCCAAAAGACCGTCACGAAAACTAGCCTCCGAGCTTAGCGAGCAATCAATCCTTACCAAATGCGTCTCGGGCGTGCCGGTCGCCGCATGCAGAATCTCCGCAACCGCGACTTTGCCGGTTCCGCTTTCTCCAACCAGCAGAACAGGCGTTCGTACCGCGGCGAGTTTGCGGACTTGCTGCACCAGTTTTCTCATCCGCGCACTTTGGCCGATCAGCCGACCTTCGATGTCGCCCGCCTTCACTCCTGGCGCGATCCCGGAAAGCGCTCGCTCGGCTTGGAAACGCTTGAACTCGATTCCTCGTTTCAACGTGGCGATCAGTTCATCCACTCGAAACGGCTTTTGCAGGTAATCGAATGCGCCAAACTTCAAGGCCTGCACCGCACTCTCGGTACTCGCATACGCCGTCATGATGACGACAATCGCGGCTGGTTCGTAGAGTTTTAGCTGCTTGAGCAGCGTAATGCCGTCCATCGGCTTCATGTCGATATCGGCAAGAACGAGATCGAACTTTTCGGCTTTGTAACGAACGAGTGCCTTTTCACCGTCGGTGGCGAACGACGTGCTGAATCCGGTCGGCTGGATGACAGCCTCAAGCATCTCGTGAATCGAGAGCAGATCGTCGACAATGAGGACAGAAGGCATGAAAAACGGGAGCGTCCCGATGGGACGATGCGAAGTCAACTGCCCGGCTGCAGAAAACTAATTCACGCCGCCGACCACCGCGCCCATTTGGAAGATCGGAAGAAACATCGCCATGACGATACCACCGACCACGACGCCCAGGAAAACAATCAGGATTGGCTCAATCAGCGAGGTGAGAGCGGACACGGTCGCCTCACATTCCACATCATAAAAATCAGCGATTTTGGTCATCATCCCATCAACGTTACCGGTTGCTTCACCGGCTTTGACCATGTGCTTCATCATTGGCGGGAAAAATGGATTCGCCGCGAGGACCTCTGAAACCTGACCGCCTTGGCTGACGTGTTTCGAAATCTCGACGCATGCATCCTCCACCTGCACCTTGCCACTCGCGGCGCCCACGATCTCCAAGGCGCGCAAGATTGGCACGCCGGACTTGATGAGCGTTGCGTAGGTGCGCGAGAAACGGGAAAGAGAGATCTTGTGAATCAAGCTCCCAAAGACGGGCGCTTTGACCAGAATCTGATCTTTCTGACGCCGGCCGTTCGGGGTGCTTACGTATTTCCCCAGTACCCAGTAAATCCCGTACGCGACGATGGCGATTGCCCACCATCTCGCTTTCATGAAGTTCGACAAATCTATGAGCATCTGCGTTGGCGCGGGGAGCTTCTGTCCGAAATCAGCGAACATTGCTGCGAACACCGGAATCACAAAAATCAACAACACGTTCACCAAGGCC
>DAITQE010000188.1:0-6843 GCA_036833235.1 Opitutus sp. | reverse complement strand
CGAAGCTTACGCGGATGCCAAATACACGGATGCTGTTGCGCTTTACGAACAGGCGCTCACGAGCTTGCCGGCTGGTCCACTCGCAGGTCGCGCACGTTTGGGGCTCGCGATGTCAAAATTGCAGGGTGGCCGTGCCGCGGATGGCGAAGCTGCGCTGAAGGCGTTCGCCACTGATCCGAGAGAGATCAAAGCATTTCGCGCCGAGGCGACTTATCACCTCGCAAGTCATGCACTCGCCGAAGGTAAACAGGATGATCTGAAGACCTATGCAGAACAGCTGACGCAACTCGATCCGATGAGCCCATGGACCCAACGTGTGATGGCAATGCGCGCCCAAGTATCTGTCGGAACGACACCGCCACCAACCGATCAGCCCACTGCGCCGGCAATTAAGCTGCCGGGTATCGGCAAGTGATCCGGAAGGAGCGGCAACGTCCGCGCGGACGCGGGTGCGGGACTGAAAACGAGGGGATCGACAGTCGCCTGGCTCCGATCTGTGACCAGCGGGCACGACGGTCGTGGACATGACGGAGCCGCTTTCCGAATTTCGGCACGCGGACGTTGACACCTCTGCTCTGGCCGCGTCCGATGAGGCCGGTCATCGGGGTGTAGCTTAGCCTGGTAGAGCGCCTGGTTTGGGACCAGGAGGTCGCAGGTTCGAATCCTGTCGCCCCGACCATTTTATTTCGTTGAAAGGTTCAGGTAGTAGTCCGGATTGGAACCGGGAAAACGGAGCAGGCCGATCTGCGGGAGGGAACCTTCAATCCAGGTCGGAACTGCATCCTGAGATCCTTGCCAGAATCCATCCGGGCCGTGATGCGATCCTGTATTCAGTGTGCGGCAGACGCATCGTGCTCGCCGGTTGTTAATAATCTCTGCTTGCCTCGTAGGGTGGTTCAGCTAGTTCTCCGCGACTCACCTTATATCTATGGATACCATTTCTCGCGAAAACAACAGCATGCTGCCCGTCGCAGGGATAGTCATAGGCGTGCTAGCTCTTCTGGTCGGCGGCTACGCCGCGATCAAGACCTCGACGCTTAACAAGATTGTCGTGGGGCATGAGGAGAAAATTGCGAAGATCGACGACATCCAAACGCAGGTGAGTTCTGCCTCCGCTGCTGCGGACAAAGCCGCTCGCGATATCGGTTCATTGAATCGCAGCACTCAAGATGCCTTCAACACGGTTGCGGCGAGCTTGGGCACAGTTCAGGCCTCTATCACCAAGATGGAGGAGGCACAGAAGAAACCAGCTGCTGTGGCAGGAAAGACCCCCCATGCGCCGGCTGTTGCTGGCCCCGGAGAGTACGTCGTCAAAGGGGGCGATACCGGATCGAAGATCGCGCGTGCACAGGGTGTTTCGCTTGCTGATCTCATAGCCGTTAACCAAGGCGTGAACTGGAATGGGCTGAAGCCCGGGCAAAAGCTCAAACTGCCAAAGAAGTAAGCTGTTCTTCGATCTAACTTTTGTCTCCCGGCCTGCAAACGCAGCCGGGAGATTTTTTTTGCTCTTCTCTGAGCAGGCCTCCGTGCCGCTGATGACGTCGCCGAAGAGGGCCCTTACATCTTGCGGTTAATGATCTGTGGGGCCGTTTCCATCTGCCCGCGCGTGACGCCAAGTTGATTGACGAGTTTCAACTCGCGCCAGAGATCAGCACCTGAAATTTCGCCGGCGATGAGCTGACGATACCGAGTGATCGTACGCGTAACTTCATCGGCGCTCTCGTTCACGAACTCAACGCGGAAGGTGCAAGCGCCGAGTTCAATCAGTCGCGCGACATACTCGGCGCCGGTTTGAGCGCGATTGTTGAACACCGTATTGCGACAGCCTGCATCCGCTTTCAGCGGTAGCTCCGCGCCGACACGGTCCCGCAACGCAACGCGATGCGTGTCGCACGGTCGGCCACAATCGCGATAATCTTTTCCGGTCGAGAGAAAGGCGCAGAAAACACAGTGCTCCATGTGAAACATCGGCATGTGCTGATGGATCGTGATGTCGAACCAGGAGCCTGACGCAGAACGCAGCAACGCTTCGAGCTGCGTAATGTTGAGGTCGTAGCTCGCGGTGACCCGTTCGAGCCCGTAATGCTGGATGAAATACGCCGCCGTCAGAGGGTTCGCCACATTGAGCGAGAAGTCGCCGCGTTTTCGATCGCCCGCGAAGAATCCAAAGTGATCGTAATTGCGGACGAGATAGCCGTCTGCATCGCACGAACGGACTTGCTGGAGAATCCATTCTTCGCCCGGTTTGAAGATACGCGGAGCGGCCACCCAGATGCTGCTTGTTGCGCTCTGGGCTTCAGGGCTTGGGCTTTGGGCTGTCGTGGTGGCGCTACGTTGAAGTTCGCGAAAGCGCGTGACGGCGTCACGGTAACGCTTCGGATTTTCGAACTCGCAATAGATCGTTCGCGCGCCGGCTGACCATGCGGCATCGAGATGCTCGGGGAGACGGATGACCGCGATCAGTTCGGGAACTGAATTCGGATTGAGAGTAGGAGCACGTGTCCCCACGTGCACTGAGCTGGACATGAGGTCGCCAAACTGAGGGCGGCTAGGGACAGCCGCTCCTACCTCGAGATCGGAAAGGCCCGCCCGGAGGTCGGGCCCTACCAGGGTCCACCGCTTCGGCTGCGCGCGGAGTTTTTCCAGATCGGTCACAGCGTCCCGGCGCAGGCGATTGAGTTCCCGCACGGGCAGGATCACGTCGCCTTCGAGAAATGATTTCAGTTCACCGAGCTTAAACGGCGTACCGCCGAGCCGGCCGAGTTGTTCTTGCAGACGTTCAACCGTCAGCGGTTGTTTCTCAGCGATCGCCAGCGGGACGTCGGACTCCAGCTGAACAACGTGACCGGCACGATCGTTGACGATCAGCGTGAGCGCTATGCCGACACGGCCGTGGACTTCTATGTTGAGCGGACGTTGAAAACGAATCTGCTCGCCTTCGTAGGTGGTGCGAACGTCGCGATCCAGCGCAGGATCGTTGGTTTTCCAGACGAGCTGCCCGACATGAACGCGCCGCCAATCGATGTCGCCGTGGCCGAAGCGAAGAGTGGCGGTGCCGTCCGCTGCGCGTGTCTCCACTTGGTAAATACGACCGCCTTCCTCGCGTTCGTCCGGTTTGCCGGCGTCGAAGACGATCCCGTCGCCGGGCTTGAGCGGAGCTTGGAGGCGAAGGGTGATGGTCTCGTTCGCAACGCGGGTGATTTCACCGAGGAAAACGCCGCGTTTCGTGCCGAAGCGCGCATGGGCGAGCTCCTGATTGTTGATGCCGCGAAACCAACCGGTGTAGAGTCCGCGGGAAAAACTCATTTCGAGCTCATAGCGAGTGGAGACGGGGGAGTTGAGAGTTGAGGGTTGAGAGTTGAGAGATCGGGGCTTGGTCGATTCGGGACTCTCAACTCTCAACTCTGAACTCCCAGCTAGTTCGGCCATCACCTTGTCCAGCGCCGCACGGTAAACGCGCGTGATGCTGGCGACGTATTCGGCCGACTTCAGCCGGCCCTCGATTTTCAATGATGCGACGCCGGCGCGGACGAGTTCCGGCAGAACGTCGATGCCGGAAAGATCCTGCGGGCTCAGCAGGTATCGTTTGTCGCCCAAGGGAACTTGTTGTCCGTCCGAGATGAGGTCGTAGGGCAAGCGACAGGCTTGAGCGCATTCGCCGCGATTGGCGGAGCGGCCACCCAGCGATTCGCTCGTAAGACACTGGCCGGAGTAAGCGACACAGAGCGCGCCGTGCACAAAAACCTCCAGCGGCATCCCAATCGGTCCAGCGGCCTGAGCTTGCTGAATTTTTGCGATTTCAGCGATGGAATTTTCGCGGGCAAGCACCACGAGTTGAGCACCCAGTTCGCGAGCGAATTCGACGCCTGCTGCGCTGGTGATGGTCATCTGCGTTGAACAATGGATCGGAAAATCCGGCGACAACGCACGGATCATGCGGCAAATTCCGACGTCCTGAACGATCGCGGCGTCCACCCCTGATGCGATAATGGTCCGAAGATATTCCTCGGCGTCGTCGAGCTCGTTCGTGAAAACCAGCGTGTTGAACGTCACATATCCGCGCACGCCGCGGCGGTGAAGGAAGTCCATCAATGCCGGCAAATCCGCTTGCGTGAAATTTTTCGCGCGCATGCGTGCGTTGAAACGTTCGAGACCAAAGTAGATGGCGTCGGCTCCGTTTTCGACGGCGGCACGTGCGCATTGCCAGTCGCCGGCGGGCGCGAGCAGTTCCGGCCTCACAAGGCGGCGGGCGGGAACATCAGCGGAAACGAGAGTGCTTTCGACGGACATGAACGGAACCTGTGCGCGAGGATGCCTTCCGGCAAGCCGGGTCGGTCCAACGCTGCAATCGGACTGGAGGTTGCCAGACTGCTGGCGGCCTGCTGGACCGCTGCATTAACACTCATGCTCTCCGGGCACCGGACCACCGCCTACGTTTTTGGTGTGGTTTTTGACTGCGTGACCTCGACGTGCGCTCGCAAGGCACCAAGGAATTGTTGAACCCCGCGACTTTGATAGCGTTGAAGATGCCGAATGACGACGACCTCACGGGTCGGCGCACTCCCTGTCAGCCGTAGGTAGGTCAGCGTTTCATGATCTCGCGGTTCGCGATCGACCTCAGGGAGAACCGAAATCGCCAAGCCCATTCCCACGAGCTTTTTCAACGTCGTCACTTGGGCGCAGCGGTAGCCCACTTTAGGCTCGAAATTATGTCCGCCGAAGAAACTGCGAATTTGGCCGGAAAGCGTGCTGGACTCGCCCATGGTTACGAACGTTTCGTCCGCGAGATCGTCGATGCTGATCTCGCTTCGGCTGGAGAACCGATGATTTTTCCCGACGACCAGCAGGAGCGGCTCCGTCAGCAATGGTTCAACTGAAACACGTGGATCCTTGACGGGCAGCGTGACGATCGCGAGATCCAGTTCTCCTTCAACGACGGCGCGGACCAGGTCGCTCCGGAAATCTTCCACGATGTCGATCTGCAAGTTCGGCAGCTCGATCCGACATTTTTCAATCAACGGCAAGAGCAGGTAGGGAGCGATCGTCTGAATGGCGCCGACCGTGATGCGCCGGTCCAACGCCGGGTGATCGCTCAGCTCCTTGGTGGCGTTCTCGACCTCAAACACGATCCGCCGAGCTCGTTCGAGAAAGACGGCACCCGCCTCGGTGAGGACGGCTTTGCGTCCCAAACGGTGGAAAAGTTTATGCCCGACCTCTTTTTCCAAATTTAGTATCTGCTGACTGAGTGAAGGTTGAGTGACATGGCAACGCTCGGCGGCCCGCGTAAAGTTACCCGTGTCGGCTATCGCGACAGCGTAGCGGAGTTGATGCAGTTCCATAGGTTCAAACAATGGACGTGATAGGAAAACGCAATTTCAACTATTGGACGAAATACTGTAATATAGCCGCACACCGGATCCGAGTCGGAGCCGGTCAGCAAAACACCACACATGAAGAATAATAAACTGATCCTCGCGGTTATCCCTGGCGCAATCGCCATTGCCGCAATTGTGCTTTCTTTGCGTTCCCCGGTTTCTGCGGACTCCATCGTCGGCTACGGCAGCGTTATCGCGCTGCTCGGGTTGGCTGCGTTGGAGTACCGCATTAGCTGGAAACGGGTCTTCAGCCGTTAATTGGGCCTGAAGATATATCCAACAACAAGGGGTCCGGAGAAATCCGGGCCCCTTTTTATTTGTTACTGCCCGGAGGCGATCGATAAAACGAGTTCACAGGCGCGCTAATTTTTTTTTGCCGTTAGACAAATCCTGCTTCGGATGACGCTCTTTGGGAAAACCTCGCACTCCGTGCCCATCGAGGACGCCCATGCCCAAGATTCCTGGAAAAACTGGTTCGAGTCTCACGGGCCGCGCCTATTGCTGGTCGCGCGACAGTGTACGCGTTCTCTCGCGGACGCTGAGGATGTTTTGCAGGAAGCTTTCGTTCGATTCTGGCGCCATCAGCGAAATCTCGGCGGTGAGCCGCTCGCATTGGTGGTTACCGCCATTCGCCGAGCCGCAGTGGACCTTGCGCGGCGAGACACAAGGCGCACCGGGCGCGAGCTCCAGGCCGAAGGTCACGATCAAAATGAACCCCCGCTCTTCGCGACGCCGGCCGAAGGCGACGAGCGTCGATGCGCAATCGAGACCGCTCTTCTGCGTTTGCCGGCTGAGCAGCGGGAAGTCCTCGTCTTCAAGATTTGGTGGGAGCTTACCTTCGCTCAGATCGCAACGCAGCTCGGATTGTCCCCCAACACCGTCGCTTCGCGCTATCGTTACGCGCTCGCCGCACTCCGTCAGGAATTGATCGCTGCCGACTGCCATGGATAACGAATTAGACGCTCTCGAAGCGGAACTGAAGCGTCTGAAACCGGCTGCGCCGTCGTTGCGGTTGATGACTTCATTGGAACGGGATTTGAAGCCAGCAACGTCCATCGAGCTATGGCGACTTTCCTGGGTGGCGCTGCCCGTTGCGGCGGCCGTCGCGCTCTTCCTGCTACGGCCCCCCGCCGACCGGCCCGTGACCGCCACGGACGTCGCGACGTCAACGAGCGGGAATTCGCCCACTGTTCGAATGTTCAAGCCCATTGCCGCGCAAAACGTCCTTCTGGGCGAAAGTGAGGAGGGCGTGGTTACACTTGCTGATGGTTCTCACGCCCGGCGCATCCGTCAGTCGTACATCGATAAGATCAGGTGGGAAAACCCATCGACCCACGCATCCCTCACGTGGACCATCCCTCGTGAGGAGGTCAGCGTCGTGCCGGTCTCTTATGAATAATTTCTGCACCGTTTTAACCTCCAACAAAGTCATGAAAAAAATCCTCTGTGTAATTCTGCTGCCAGTCGC
>DAITQE010000187.1:0-6845 GCA_036833235.1 Opitutus sp. | reverse complement strand
TTCAATCGCGCCAGCAAGCTGGCAGCCTACAAGATACGATTCCAAAACAAAAGACTTTGCTCAGCTCTAGACTCCAGCGCTCCATGCGTCTTGCCCCGGTAACGAGATACCACAATCGCTGTGGAAATGGCGTTCACGTTTGACGGGAGCCGCGAGCCTTTTACCTTCATCGCCGACACCCTGCAGTGTTCGAGGTGCTTTCAATAACTGCTCTTTGCCTTAGAATTATTACGGGAGCTGAACCCGCCGCGGAAGATGCTAGGCCGTACATCGGAAAGCAGACGCTACGGAGGAGGCGCCCACCTTAACTTAAAAAGGTCCTGAGCCTTTGGGCATACGGCACAGGCGGGGTGTCAATTTTTTTGGTCGGTTGGATCGCAGGCGCAAATCGCATTTTGAGTGGCCGCCGGTCAAAATCTGATTTGCGCCTCTCGTTGGACGAAATGGAGGGGCGATGTCCGTGTCGTCCTTGTCCGTTTCGGTCACACGCCGGTGGACCTTCCATAACCTGCAGCATGCCCGGGTGATCTTTGCTCTCGCGTCTGGTGCGGACGAACGTGTTTTTTGAGTCCTGTTTCCCATCATGAATCCCTCCGTTTACTACGTCCTCCATGTTTGCTCCGTGCTGGTGATGACCGCCTACACGTTTTATGCGTTCGCTGCTCCGCCAGAAACCCGCAAGCGCGTGCTGATGATCAGCGGAATCGCGAGCTTGCTGGCTCTAGTTGGCGGCTTCGGATTACAGGCGAAGCTGCACTACGGATTTCCCGGCTGGCTGATTGTGAAAATAGTTTGCTGGCTCGGACTCTCGGCGATGACGGGCTTCGCTTACCGGCGTCGCGGAGCAGTCGGTGCGCTTCAGCTCGTGGCCCTCGCGCTGATCATCATCGCAGTGGTGATGGTTTATACGAAGCCGTTTTAACGGTTGGATCATCCGTGGCTGACAAGGTCTTTTGTTTTGGGATCGAACGTTGTGGGCCGCCAGCTTGCTGGCGCGATTGAAGCGCGAGCGAGCTAGGGCTAGTATTGCTCTGTTAGCCCCCAAGCGAGGCGAACCCTCAGACCTTTTTAACCACGGATGAACACGGATGTACACAGATGAGTCCCGTTAGGAATCTGTGTTTATCGGTGTTCATCCGTGTCCATTCGTGGTTCAATTGCATCGTTACGGCTTAGCGGCGCGCGATGGATTCCTTGATTAAGCCGAAGGAACGTGCCGCGGCCGGCTCGCTCTGCGGCGTCTGGATCGACAACGCGGGCAGCGTGCACACGACGGTGGCGCTGGCGGACGGATCGAGAGAGGTTCGGCTCGCAACGCTGCGCCCATTCGCGTGGCTGAATGATACTCCGCCAGGCGGACATTTCACGGCGGTTCAATTGGAGCTTCTCGCGGGCGACGGACCATTCAACCGGCTGGCGCATGCGGATAGCTTCGAGGCGTACGACGCGTTTCTGCGAGGCGCGCGCTCGGCCGTCAGCGTCGATGTGATTCGTCCAATCGAGAGCCAATATCTCCTGCAACAGCGCGAGCGGCTGTATCGCGACATGACGTTTGGACAGTTGCGTCGCTGCCAGATCGATATCGAGACCGCTTCGTCCGATGACGGTTTTTGCGATCCGACGCGGCCGGACGATCGAGTGCTTGCGATTGGGCTGCGGATCGGCGGACGCAATCGTCTGCTGGTGATCGAAGAGATGACGGATGCGGCCGAGAAACACCTGCTGGAAAATTTCAGTGCGGCCATCACGGAAGAAGATCCGGACGTCATCGAAGGGCACAATATCTTCAAGTTCGACTTCGATTATCTTCGGCAGCGCTGTCGACGCTTCAAAGTCCCTTGCGCGTGGGGGCGCTATGGCCAGAAGGCGAGCTTCCGAAGCAGCCGGCTGAAAGTGGCGGAGCGATGGATTGATTTTCTGCGCTGCGACCTTCCGGGTCGTGCGGTCGTTGATACGTACCTGCTCGTGCAGATCTTCGATATCACGACGCGTGAACTCACGTCGTACGGATTGAAGGATGTGGCGGTTTATTTCGGAATTACGGATGAGGACAGTGTGACGCGCACCTACATCGAAGGTCATCGGATCAAGGAGGTTTTCGTGGAGGATCGGGCGCGATTCTGCGCGTATCTCGAAGACGATTTACGTGAGACCGCCAGGCTGGCGGATCAGCTGCTACCGACGTACTTCGAACAAGTGCGCACGTTTCCGACGATGCTGCAGGAAGCGACGCTGCGAGGAGCCACGTCGAAAATCGATCTGCTGTTTCTAGAGGAGTACTATCATGCACGGCAGGCGTGTCCCACGCCGCCGGAAGTCCAGCCGTTCGAAGGTGGCTACACGCGCAGCTTTCAGGAAGGCGTATTTAGGCACGTGCTGCATTTCGACGTGGCTTCGCTTTATCCGAGTCTTCTGCTGCACATCGGTCGGAATCCGAAGACCGACACGCTGGGCGTATTCATTCCCCTGTTGCGCCGGCTTCGCGAATACCGGCTTGTCTATAAACAACTCGCGCGGACTGGCGAGACAGAGGAAGAGCGGGCCGAGGCGCAGGCGCGGCAGACGAGTTTTAAAATCCTGATCAATTCGTTTTATGGATACCTCGGTTTTTCCGGGGCGCGGTTCGGGGATGGAGACCTTGCGGCTGAAGTAACCCGACGCGGGCGGGAATTGCTCCAGACGTTGATCGACGAATTCGCGAGACACGGCTGTACAATTCTCGAAGCCGACACGGATGGAATTTATCTCTCGTCGGAGCACTATTACGAAAAACCCGAGGAATTGCTGGCGCTCGTGGAGACAATTTTGCCCGAGGGAATCGAATTGGAGTACGACGGGCGCTACACTGCAATGTGGTGTTACAAGGCGAAGAATTACGCGCTCTACGACGGCGACAAAGTGACCTTGCGTGGCAGTGCGCTTCGGTCGCGGGGCATCGAACCGTTTTTGAAGAAGCTGAGCGATCAGTTGATCACGTTCCTGGTGGGAGCCTCGACGGAATCGCCGTTGGTGATGTTGGAGAGTTATCGCAACCGACTTCTGGCGCGGAGCGTGCCAGTCGAGGAACTCGCGAAAAGTGAAACGTTGAATCAGAATCCAGATGCGTACGAACGGCTGATCGCGCAAGGTGGCAAACCGCGTCGAGCCTCGGCGGAGGTTGCGCTTCAGGTGTCGCCACGGCCACGCATGGGAGATCGCGTGAGCTATTACGTGACGGCCCGGAGCAAAGGGCGGACGAGTGACTGGCAGCGGGCGCGGGCGTTGTCGCTTTACGATGCGAACGCCGCGCCGTACGACGCGGACTATTACATTGAGAAGCTCGATGACTGGCTCACGCGTTACGGGACGTTTTTGGGAGTGAAACCGCCGAGTGAGAGCGAGAGTCAGCCGGTGCAAGGGGAGCTGTTCTGAAGGCTGTGGAATGCTGAGAGCTGAGAGTCTAGAGCTGAGAGCACCGACTCGCGGCGGCGCGATTTGATGGCACGTGTAGGTTGCGCGCTCGCCGCGCAACGGCTTTCTCCGCAGAGGCACAGGAACGATCAACAACCGTTGCGCGGCGAGCGCGCAACCTACGGTCGAACCTGTCGGTCAGAGGTCCACTCGCTCACGCTCGCGGCTACGTTGGCCGTCGGATCGGGCTACGGTTGTGCGGCTCCCGGCGCGGCGGTCGCCGCGATCAGGGCGGCGGTATCGGAATCGAGCGGAGTATCGCCGAGTAGTTTGAGCAGCGCGGTGACGTCGGGGGCGAAATCAGGCCAGCCGTCGGATGGGAATTGCTGGCGGGCTTTCAACGTAAGTCGCAGGGCGTTCACAAACGATTGGTGAGCGAGTTTCGGCTGGCCCAACGCCGTATAACAGTGGCCGGCTTCAGCGTTGAGTGACGCGTAGATTAAAATTTTGTCGCGGGCTGAATCCACCGTGTCGTCGTTGGCCAGTATCGCGAAGTGCTGATCGGGCGTGAACTGGAAGAGCTGGACCGCTTCCATGCCGAACAGGCGTTCGCACGCCGCCATGATTGATTGCAGCGCCTCCTGGGGAGAGTGTCGCTCGCGTTGATGAATCGAGCGTCGAAGCAGCTGGCCGACTTGCTCGATGAGACGAAGGAGATAATCGCGCTGAGCCATGGCCGAATCGTAGGACCTGACGAGCGAGGGTCAACCAACCGGCTGATCTCGCGATAGCAAGAAATGCGCAACGTCCGACTTAAAACGATGCGCCTGAAAGACAGAAGAAACCGATATTAGGCCACTTGGCTTGCTTCCGCGCTCAATGACAATGAGTAACCCTCATCTCGCGATTCAAACAACTGCCCTTGAAACGGGTGGACGGACAGGCGCATGCGACAGCCGACGATAGGCGTTCGCTCGAGAGCTATCACCGGTCATGGTCAATGTTTTCAATCGTCTCGCGCTCAAGACCGCATTGACGTACGGCGTCGTAGCCGGCTTGTGGATCAGTTTTTCCGACTGGTTGCTCGTTGCCCTGGTCCATGACGTCGAACGTGTCGCTCGTTGGTCAGTCGTAAAAGGATGGTGTTTTGTGGGCCTCACTGCGGTCCTCCTGTACGCGATGTTGCGCCGAGGGATGCTGCGGTTGCAGCGGGAAACTGAAGCGCGCGTGGAGAGCGAAACCCGATTCCGGCAAGTGGTGGAAAGCATCGACGAGGTGTTTTGGATGGTCGATGCGCAGGAGAACCGGAAGCTCTATGTCAGCCCGGCGTACGAAGAGATCTGGGGCCGTCCATCCGCGCCGCTGTATCAGAATTCGATGGCGTGGGTGGACGCGGTGTTTCAGGAGGATCAAGCGCGGGTCCGAGCGGCGCTCGCGACGAGATTGCATGACGGCACGTTCGACGAGGAATTTCGAATCGTGCGCCCGGATGGCTCGATCCGCTGGATCCGAGATCGGGCGTATCCGGTAAAAGACGCCAGCGGCAAGATCGAACGCATCGTCGGCGTGGCGGAAGACATCACCGAGCGAAAACAGCTCGAAGCCAAATTTCTGCGGGCGCAGCGGCTCGAAGCGGTCGGAACGCTGGCGGGCGGAGTGGCTCACGATCTCAACAACATTCTTGCTCCGATGCTGATGGCGGCCGGATTGCTGAAAGAGACCGCGGCCACGGAACGCGACCGGGAGATGCTTACGATGGTCGAACGCAGCGCGCAACGAGGCGCGGAAATCATCCGCCAGCTCCTGACGTTCAGCCGCGGGATAGAGGGCGCGCGTATGCCCCTGCAAGCGCGACACCTGCTGAAGGAAATCGGCGAAATCATTCGTGAGACCTTCCCGCGTGAGATCGAGCTGGTGGAGACAACACCGCGGGATCTCTGGCCAGTGGTGGCGGACGCAACCCAGCTGCACCAGGTGTTGATGAATTTGTGTGTTAACGCCCGCGACGCCATGCCACGCGGTGGTAAACTTTGGATGGCCGCGGAAAACCGCACGCTCACGGAGATAGACGTGCGCGAACGGAACGATGCGAAGCCCGGCCGTTATGTGAAGCTTTCGGTGGCGGATTCGGGGACGGGCATTTCACCCGAGAATATCCGCCGGCTTTTCGAACCGTTCTTCACTACGAAAGACGTCGGTCGCGGCACTGGCCTGGGCCTCGCAACCGTGCTGGGCATCGTGCGCAGCCACGGTGGTTTTGTCGCCGTGCAAAGCGAAATGGGGCTCGGGAGCACGTTCGACGTTTATCTCCCGGCCTTTCTCAGCGAACTCGACGAAGGCGCCGTCGTATCCGAAAATCCAGTGCCGGATGGGAACGGCGAGCTTGTCCTGGTGGTTGATGATGAGGAAGCCATTCGTGAGGCGACGCGTCATGTGTTGGAGCAGCACGGTTACCGCGTTCTCGCTGCGGCCAATGGGCGGGTCGCAGTCGATCTTTTTCTCGAACAAAAGGATCAGATTCGCCTCGTGATCACGGACATCATGATGCCCGAAATGGGCGGTGCGGCACTCGTCAAGGCGTTGCACGTGCTGAGTCCAAAACTGAAGGTCATTGCAACCAGCGGGCTGGAGCCGGACGAAAAGAGGGAAGAACTAATCGGGCTCGGAGTTTCAGAGATGCTTATGAAACCGTGCGCGGCGCGGGTGCTGGCGGAAGCGGTGCATCGGCAGTTCAAAGGGGATTGATCGCGCGGCAAGGTGTGGCATGGGCGTCCCGCCCATGAGGCTGGTGAGTTGATGGTGAATCTTCAATCACACGGGTGGGAAACCCGCACCTTGACATAATACGGGCGTCGTCCTGCCGCGGAGCCGGACCCGTAGCACGGGCAGCCTGCCCGTGCTCAGCGTGGTCAGGCTGACCGCGCTACGTCGTGCACCGCAACCGTTCGAGCGTCAAGCAGCCGTCGGGCGGGGAGACGATCTCAGAGATTCGCGATGATCGCGTCGGTCATCTGTTTCGTTCCGACGGGCGGCCGGCCAAAAGCGATGTCGCCGGTTCGGGTTCCGGAGGTGACGGTTTTCTTGACCGCAGCTTCGATGCGCGCGGCGAGATCGTTAAGACCGAAACTGTAGCGAAGCATCAGCGCGACGGAGAGAATTTGCGCGCAGGGATTCGCGATGCCTTTGCCTGCGATATCCGGCGCGGTTCCGCCGGCGGGCTCATAAAGACCGAATGGCAGGCCGAGGGAGTTTTTTCCGGTGCCAAGTGATGCGGAGGACAGCATTCCGAGAGAGCCGCAGATCACGGCCATTTCGTCGGAGAGAATGTCGCCAAACATATTCTCCGTGACGAAGACATCGAATTGGTTCGGATTCCGCACGAGCTGCATCGCCGCGTTGTCGACATACATGTGGGAGAGCTCGATGTCGGGCGCGTTTTTCGCGACGTATTCGGT
>DAITQE010000186.1:2819-6850 GCA_036833235.1 Opitutus sp. | reverse complement strand
ATCTGGAATCGCTCGACTGCGCGGTGCGCGAGGTTCGATTGCCACGCGACTTTGACGGAATCGCCGGACTCATTTTGCCGGGCGGTGAAAGCACGACGCTCTTGCGGTTGATCGCCCTTTTTCACCTGGAGGAACCTTTGGTCGAGGCAGGAGCCAGAATTCCGTTCTGGGGCATCTGCGCTGGCTCAATCCTCATGGCGTCGACGGTGTCCAATCCTGCCCAACGATCATTTAATATTATGAAGTTCGGCGTCAGGCGAAACGCTTACGGACGTCAGAACGAGAGCTTCAACCACTTGCTCCAGACCCGCCATGGTGAAGGTCTCGTTTCCTTTATTCGTGCACCGCAGATCACCGCGGTTGAAGACCAGGTCGAAACGGTTGCGGAGCATGGAAGTCGTCCGGTTTGGCTCGAGCAAGGGCCTCATATGGTGACGACGTTTCATGCGGAGCTCTCGATCCACTCCCCCTCGTTTGTTCATCGTTACTTCCTGGAGAAGGTGAACCGGTTTTAAACCGGACTCAGACAGCCGATCGGATCTGCTGATCTTGTGGGCGGGATGCCCTCATCCCGCATCTGGTGGGGTTTACAGCGGCGGGAAACCAGGTGAGGGCACCCCGCCCACATTTGATCCAACAGAGTAATCCTGTAATCGGCCCCCGCCTCCTCGGATGTTCCGCGCTCTTCGCCATAAAGATTTTCGCTGGTTCATCCTGAGCCAGAGTTGCTCTATGATCGGCTCGTGGATCCAGCAAGTGGCTCTGGGATGGCTGGTATATCGGCTGACCGACTCCGCTTTCTATTTGGGTTTGCTGGGCGGAATTGGCACGCTGCCGAGTTTTTTCATAGCCCCTATCGCCGGGGTCCTGGCTGACACGTTTGACCGGCGGAGAATCGTCATGCTGATGCAGATTCTTACCGTGGTCCAAGCGGTGGTGCTCGCGTTGTTGGTGTGGACTGGGGCGGTGACCGTGGCGGAGCTTCTCATTCTCAGCGTGTTTACCGGGATGATACAGGGTGTTGACTGGCCCACCCGTCAAAGTCTGCTCGTACATCTCGTGAGCGAGCGAGCAGACCTTGGAAATGCGATTGCGCTCAACTCGACTGTTTTCAACCTTGCGCGGATCGTCGGCCCCACCCTGGCGGGAACCATCCTTGCCGCCGGTGGCGACAGACTTTGCTTCTTCCTGAACGCTGCGGCGTGCGGGCTTGCGCTCGTTTTTATCAACCAGGTTCGCACTCCGAAGGTCAGGGCGGCGCCATTGAAAATTCATTTTAGGCGAGAACTGGCTGAAGGAGCGGTGTACATCTGGCGCGATTCGGTGATTAGACGAGGCATCGTGCTCGTGGTCCTTGCGAGCAGTTGCATCATGCCGTACGTCGCGCTCCTGCCCCTTTTCGCGGCAGATGTTTTTGGTGGGGCCGCGCAACTATTCGCCGCTCTTGCGGCCGCGCCAGCCGTGGGGGCAGTCGCAGGGGGACTCTGGCTCGCTTCTCGACGCAATCAAAAGGGCCTGCCGCAACGCATCCTAATTGTCGGCGTGCTTGCTTCGTTGAGCCTGATTCTGTTTGGGCTGTCCCGTTCACTGCCCCTTTCGATCGCGGCCCTTACGGTACTTGGAGGAATGATGATGGTGTGGATGTCGTCCATCAACACCCAGCTTCAGACTGCGATTCGGGAGGAGAAACGGGGACGCGTGATGAGTTTTTTTACTATGGCTCTGATGGGCGCCATGCCGATCGGTTATTTCATCTTTGGCACGCTGGCTGAGCGGGTGGGCGTCGCCACCACCGTTATTTTGGGCGGCATTGTCGCGCTGACGGGAAACCTATGGCTGCACCGGGAAGCGCTCACGCGTCAGGCCCTGTTGCTGCGAAGGAGACTAGCTTAGTCGGAAGGCAGGAGCTGAGAGTGAAAGTGAGAGTGGGCAAAGCGTGTATTGCTTTGGATAGGACAAAACGCGGGATGGGTCGGCTAGGTGATTCCCGGATTGAACTGTAGGTTGCGCGCTCGCCGCGCAACGGGTCCGTGATGGCGGACGTAGCGCGGCGAGCGCGCTACCTACACCAAACACGGAGTTATCCAAAAAAAAGGAGCGGATAAAAGTCCGCTCCTTTGCTCTCTGTTGTAGCGGGAAGGGTCAGGTCTTGCCGAGCAGCTTCTGCATTTCGCCAAAGAAGAGGTCCATCTGTTCCTTCGTGCCAAGGCTGACGCGCGCCCAGTCGCCATAAGCGCCTTCCGGTACGCCGCTCGCGCGCGAGCCGCTGATGAGAATGCTGTTGCCTTTCAATTTCGAGACCAGCGCCTTGTCCGGCATGCCGGAGTGAAAGTAGATGAATGCGCCCTGGGGATGCTTCACGTACTCGATCCCGAGCCGTTCGAATTCCTTGCAGGAGTAGTCGCGGACCTCCTTGTATTTGGCGCGGTTGGCTTCGAGATGCGCCGTGTCCTTGAGCGATTCCCCGGCCGCGATGGCGGCGAGATAGCTCGGTGGGCCGGCACTAAACGCGCCGAGCTTGGCGAGAACCTCCGGGTTGGCAATGCCGTAGCCGACGCGCAGACCAGCCAGCGCATAGCCTTTGGAAAATGTGCGGGTGACAATAAGGTTTTTGCGGAGCTTGACCAAAGGGGCGGCGGTGTTGGCGATGAGTGCCGAGTCGGCGAGCTCGAGATACGCCTCATCGACAAATACGAGAATCTTTTCCGGCACGGAGAGCACGAACTGGCGAAGCTCGGCGGGATCCGCGAGCACGCCCGTGGGATTGTTGGGATTGCAGATGTAAACGATCTCGGTGTGTTCGTCGATTGCGGCGCCGAGGGCCTTGAAATCGTAGCCCATCTTGTCGCTGAGTGGCGCAAATTTGATCGTTCCGCCATGCTTGACAAACGCCTGGGTGAGCTGCGTGTAGCCCATCGCGCTCGTGACCACATTGGCGCCGGGCTTGGCATAGGCCCAGGCGGCCATCATCAGGAGCGGACCGGATCCGGGCGTGGTCATGATGTAATCCGCACGCACTCCTTCCTTGGCGGCACAGAGGTCGACCAAGTCGAGGACGTCGTTGCGATTGTAATAATTGCCCGATTCGAGGGCAGCCTTCATGCGCTCCAGCGCTTTCGGCGAAAAGCCGAAGGCATTTTCATTGCTGCTGATGCGCACGGCCCCGTCGTTAATGGTGGGATTGCCGGCGTGGAGGACGGTCGCTAGCGACAGTGCGACGACGGCTGAGAACGCCCGCGCGGTCAGCCGGCCAAAGCCGGGGAGAGAACAATTCATTGGAATGTGATGCCTGAGTTGATGGGTGATTAGACCTTTTTGTTACAGCATCCGGCGTGCCTATTTTGAGGATACAATGCGTTCGTTAGAAGCATGACGCAGCGTCATTTCATTCTGAAAGGTCGTTGGCGGAAGCATCACAGAGGCAACGAAGGGAGCGAACATTGATCGCACGGATGTGTCCGCAAGAACGGCGGCCCTCGCGCGAGGGCCGCCGTGGAGACCAGACGGCAGACGTTGCGCTGCGCGACTCAGAATTTCGCTTCGACCGTGAAGGCGATATTGCGACCGTAGTCGAACGTGACCGATCCGTTGAAGCTGCCAGTGTACGAGCTGGCACGCCAGATGTACTCATCAAACACATTCTGCACCGTCAACGAGGCGGAAAGCCCGTCGAGCTTCGAACCTCGCGGCCCACGGGCGGTGATGCCGACGTTGTAGCTGGTCCAACTCGGCAGTTTCTCCGTGTTCAGCGTATTCACATAGACTGAATCGTAGTATTGGCCGCCGAAATTGAACTCGAGGAATTTATATTTGTAGATCAGGTCGGCGTTAGCCGTGAATTCGGGTGTATTACCCTGGCTTTTGCCCTTCTGGAGCTCCCAAGACTGTACGTATTGAGCCTGGGTCGGGTCGGTCGAACCGGGAACGTAGTTCGGGTTTGGGATCGGGCTATAGAACTGCGCGCGGGGATTGATGGTGGAGCTGTGGAAGCTCGAATAGTTGACCTTCAAATTCTCGGCGAACTCAGATTT
>DAITQE010000186.1:0-2809 GCA_036833235.1 Opitutus sp. | reverse complement strand
GCGCCGCAGAGGTAGAGGCCCTTGATCGGCGTCCGCCAGTCGTAGCTGATTTCCGCACCCGAGGAGTCGATGCCGCCGACGTTGCGATAAGACGTGGCGCCAGTCACACCCGACAGGCCGCGCGCCACCAATTCCTCTTGCGTGAGGGCGACAGAGAGAATCCGGTCCTGATACTTGTTATAGAAAAGCGCGAAGCTCGCGCCGAAGGACGGACTGGAATAACGGACACCCCCTTCATAGTTGGAGGCGCGCTCGGGGCGCAGCGATTGGTCGAAATCGACATTCGCGATAATGCCGTTCGCCGGCGCGGCCAGATTTTCGGCGTAGTTGGCGAAGAGTTCGACCTTTGGTGTCAGGACGTAGCCAAGGCCGAGCTGTGGAAGAAAGTTGTCCTGATAAGTCGCCTCGCGTTTCACACCTTGGAGGGAAACCGGCAACCAGAAGTTCTGGGTGTAGAGAATGCCGTGGGCTTCCTTGTCCACCGTGAGCGACTTGGCTGCGAGGGTGACCGTGAAGCGATCATTGAAAAGCTTCACGACATCCTCGAGGTAGACCAACTTGGCCTGGGTGGAGAAGTGCTGATTGTAGTTGTTAAACAGTACCTGGTCATAGGCGAAAAAGCCGCTCGGCGAGCCGCCGACGAGATTGTACGTTGGGCGGTTCGCATTCTGCGTGTCGTCCTCGTACCAGCCGCCGACGGTCAGCCGGTTAATGCCCTTGGTCCAACTGCCTTTGAGATTGAAGCCATAGCGCTGGCCGCCGAAATCCTCATCGCGCCCGGTCGCTCCGGGAATGCCTGATGTTGCATTGGCGATCGTCGTGGAGGTCGGCGCGATTAACGCATGCGCTTTGGAAAATGCCGTCGGAGTCGAAGTCGGATCGAGCGTCTCCCCGACGTCGAAGAACCCATTGCCGTTGGTGTCATTGTAGCCCACTGGAATCGCGCCGGCGGTGCCGAACGGGACGAGATTGCCTGCGGCGTCACGGTACGCGAAGCGCGGCCAGATATCAGTGCGTAGCACGCCAAGCGTGTTGTTCGAGGCGATGTAGGAATTGACGATTTGCGTGCGGGAATCGGCGCGGGAAACCTCGCCCGTGCCGTAGTTGTGCTTGTCATGGAAATACGCCGAAGTTTTTATAATGATATCGTCCGAAACCGTGAAATCGCCCGAGGCGCGAATCAGGCCATCCATGCGACCGTTACGCCAGAGCCTATAGTACTCGTTCCAGATGCCGTCGCCGAGCACTTCGTTCGGTCCGAGATAGGTCACAAAGCCGAACTTCCGCGCGTGATTGGAATAGTTGCCCTGAAGGTTGCCTGAGAGTGTTGTGCTGTCCGGCAGACCGGCATTGGCCGCGAGTGCCGGCATGGTGTTGGGCAGGTATTCGGTATAGCCATTAGCCGCGAGGAGCTTTAGGTTGTTCTGCTCGGCCGTCCCGTAAATCGTGCCGACCGCGGCCGTGCCGTACCCGGCATACGGATCTCCGGTTTCAAGCGCGCGCCAGCGATCCCACTGGATCGAGCGCGTGTCGTAATCGTCGCGGTCATTCCAGGTGTACGCCAGGTTGAAGGTCGCTTTCGGCAACTCGTAGCGGAGCTTGCCCTCGATCTTGCGGCCTTCGCTGTCCGAAGGAATGCCGGCCGATTTGAAAGTGAGATCCGACGAGCTGACGTAAGCGGTGAGGCCCGGCAGAATCTCGCCGGTGTCGAACCGGAAGAAGTAGCGGCGCATATCGAAATCGCCCATACTATATTTAAACGTCGCCCCCGGTGACTTGAAGGGAGCGGTCGTGTAATATTTGATCGCGCCACCGAGCGCTTCGTACGCCGGTGAGGTGACATCGCCGGTGCCTTGGGAGACGCTAACGGTGGAAAGATTTTCGCCGTCGACGATGCGGCCGGCCGGCGTGCCGTACCGTGGGCTGTTGTTGCCCATCGGAATGTCATCGATCGTGACCGCGAGCGCGGCGATGCCGAAGGATCTTACGCGGATGTCATTGCCAAATTCATAAAAGCCGAACGGATCGGTCGTGCGGATGTTCACGCCAGGGACCAGGCTGAGCAGTTTCTCCACCGAGACACCGGGCAGAGAGGCGTTCACATCCGAGGGCGTGATCGAGTTGGTCGACCGCGAAACGCCTTTTTCAGCCACAAACATTTCCATCAGCTTGATCACTTCGTCTGGTTTGTCCTTCGCCGCCTCGTCGGGGGCCGCGGGAGCGACTTGGGCGCGGAGTGTCGCTGCGAGAGCGATCGACGCAAATAGGATTGAATAGGCAAAAGCCCGCGGCTTCCATCGGCGGGCCTGGTCCTGCAGGATGATATGTGGATGCATAGGTGTGTGATTAGACACCCGCAGCTAGCAGCCCTGATACCAATGCAGGATCAGGCACTATATTTTACCGCGGCGAACGCGCGCGGCGCGTGTCGGCCCCACGTCTCACGCGGACAAAGGTATCAACGCAGGGATATCCGTTCTTTAAGCACGGAGTTTGCTCGCGCCTCGAGTTGAAGAACAAAACGTGGTTCATCCGGAGGTGAATCGGGCTGGGCTGATGGACCGCGGGCCGAAATCGATCAATCTCCGGCGTCGGCCAGACCATGCGCGGATGAACGGAGAATGATAATATTTTACGGCGCGCGGGCGCATTGATGCGATTTCACAATGAAAAGGTTTCATCGGTGAGCGGAGTAAATCCACGGCTCGATTGGTGACCATTCGTGGTTTCCTACTGCATGGATCCCCATGGTCGTTTGTTTTGGAATGGTAACTTGTAGGCCGCCAGCTTGCTGGCGCGATTGAAGCGC
>DAITQE010000185.1:0-6865 GCA_036833235.1 Opitutus sp. | reverse complement strand
GGGGGCGCTGCTGCCGGAAGTGCTTCGCCGGCGACTGCGCAAGAATCACTCCGTAGTACGAGAAAGCCCGGCCAAAGAAGTTGCCTCATCGCCCTCCTGAAGCTTCGGATCTCAGGCGGAACGACACCAAAAAGCGGAGCCCGCCGCCGAGCGACATGACCGGAGTTCGGCACGCATTAGGAAGAGGACAGGAAATTCTTTTCTCCGGTTTTTCTTTGCGCCTGTTTCGCTTCTTTGCGGCCATTGACCCTCTGAATGGAATTTTCCCTGGACCAACGCCCGCCTTCCCAAATCCCTCCGATTGATTTCAGGGCGCAGCTCAATGACGATCAGTTCAACGCCGTCACCGCCGAACCTGGTCCACTGTTGGTGTTGGCAGGCGCGGGATCCGGCAAGACCCGCACCCTCACCTACCGCGTCGCCTACCTGCTGTCGCGCGGCGTGAAACCGGGTGAAATCCTTCTGCTGACGTTTACCAACAAAGCTGCGAAGGAAATGCTTCATCGCGTGCAGGACCTTACCGGCATCGAGCCGCAGCGTTTCTGGGGCGGCACGTTTCACTCGCTCGGTCACCGCGCGTTGCGTATTTACGGCGAGGCCATCAACCTCCCGAAAAACTTCACGATTCTCGACGCCGATGAGTCCGAATCGCTCCTTAAGCAAATCGTCGATCACGAGGACAAGTTGTTTTTCAAGGACAAGACCAATCCGCGTCCGGGACCGCTGTTCAATGTGCTTTCGCTTGCACGCAACACGCAGCTCACGCTCGCGGAAACGGTGAAGAAAAACTTCCCGCAATATGATGAAATCGTCCACCGCTTTCCGGCGTTCGCCACGGCTTACGCGAAAAAGAAACGCGAGCAAAACGTGGTGGACTACGATGATCTCCTGGAGTTCTGGCTCGAGCTTTTGATCAAGGCACCGGAGGTCGCCGCCTATTTTGCGCATCGTTTTCGCCACGTGCTCGTGGACGAATATCAGGACACCAACACGCTTCAGGCACAGATCGTCGACCGGCTCGCGCCGCACCATTGTGTGATGGCCGTCGGCGACGACGCGCAGTGCATCTACTCCTGGCGCGGGGCGAATTTCGACAACATCATGACCTTTCCCGACCGCCATCCCGGAACCGTCATTCACCGTATCGAGACGAACTACCGCTCGACTCCGGAGATTCTCGCGCTCGCGAATGGCGTGTTGATGGCGCAGCCCAAAGGCCGCCATTTCGACAAA
The DNA here is from genome assembly GCA_036833235.1 of Opitutus sp. Lineage (GTDB taxonomy): Bacteria > Verrucomicrobiota > Verrucomicrobiia > Opitutales > Opitutaceae > Opitutus. The sequence continues at coordinate 5,632 of DAITQE010000185.1, read as the reverse complement.
GAGCTTCGCGCTTCGCGCGGGCACGCGCAAAAACCGTTTGTCGTGCAAGCGATGGACGATCGCGAACAGGCGGAGTTCATCTTGAAGCGCATTCGCGCACTCGTGGAAGACGAAGGCGTTTCACTCAACGAGATCGCGATCCTTTACCGCTCACATTTTCTCGCGCTGGAGATTCAGCTCGCACTTTCGCGCGCCGGTCTTCCTTACCACATCACGAGCGGCGTTAAGTTTTTCGAGCGGCAGCACATCCGCGACCTGGTCGCGCTCCTCCGCTTCGTCTATAATCCCTCCGACGCGCAAGCCTGGCAGCGCATCGCAATCCTTCTCCCTAAAGTCGGCGAAAAAGGTGCGCAGAAAATCTATGCTGCTGCGCTGGATCACGCGCGGTTGATGCAGAAAAACTTTATCGATGTGCTCCATACCGACGATGTTAAGAGCAAGGTCGCGAAAGACGCGCGCGACGATTGGGCGAACTTCTGCGCATCGCTCCAGCAGGTCGCGGAAACGATGCAGTCCGCCAAACCCGCGGACGTCGTCGCGACCGCAATCGATGGTTGGTATGGCGATTACCTGAAAGGCGCGTACGCCGACTACCTCGACCGCCTCGACGAGTTGAAAGCGATGGTCGGTTTCGCCCAGCGCTTCGAAGAGATGCAGGATCTGCTGGCTCAAATTGTTCTGCTCAACGGGGAAACGAGCGATCGTCACGTGGAGCCCGACGCCGAGGCGATCAAGCTGACGACCGTTCACCAGGCGAAGGGACTCGAGTACGACGTTGTGTTCGTGATCGGGCTCGCCGACGGCCAGTTTCCCGGGCGGCGTTCGATCGAAGCGGGCGATGTTGAAGAAGAGCGACGACTCTTTTACGTCGCCGTCACACGGGCCCGAAATGAGCTTTATCTGAGTTATCCAAAGGTTGCCACGCGCGCGGGTCCGGGAGGCATGTTGCTGACACCCAGCCGGTTCATTCTCGAGTTGTCGACAGAGCTCTACGAACCGCTCCGGATCAAGCGGAGTTACGGCTGGTAAGATCCCCATCTCAAAGGTTGCGTCGGGAGTCTCCATCGCGCCTACAGGCGCAACGGGTGACCTGAGTCACGGTCTTTCGTTTTGATAATGCAATCCGTTGCGTCGTAGGCTGCGAGCTTGCTCGCGCTCCGATCGCGCCAGCAAGCTGGCGGCCTACAAGGTACGCTCCCGCCGCGTTGTGATTAGGCGTGCCCGTCCGGGGTCACTCCTCCTAAAGCGCCTTCCACGGGAGCCGATTGATATCTCATCACTCGCGAATCCCATCAGTTGTCCTTGTTCCTTACCCGAGCGTTGCGCGCCGATCGCGCATCGCGGGCATGCGCACTGTCACTCGCTTTGCTCGTATCGTGCGCGACCATGCCCCGGTCGAAAGCTAGCGTGATGCCGTCAGCCGCTGCCGGCGTGGTGGAAACCGGCACGCCCTCCTTTGTGGTTCTGGGAATGGAAGCGATCGGTTTAAGTTCTCCGCCCACTGACTTACATCTCCTGCCGGACGGGCGCGTGCTGGTAACGTCTCAGCGGGAGATCGCATTCGGCGATGGCAGCCGCTGGGAAGTGTATCGGGCGGCTGACGGCCAGGAATCGATTTTCGCGCAAGTGGCCGTCGATCGCGATGGCAAAATCTACTCCGGGATCGTCGGAGGAATCGCGCGAATTGACCTTGATGAACAAGCGCGCTGGCAACTCACCCCGGTCTCACGTTTACCCGCAGACAAGGCGATCCAAGGCTCGACCCTGATTTCAGTCGCTGCAGCCGGTGACGATTGGTTTTGGTACGGCGGTAGCGGCGCCATTGTCGCATGGCGGCCCGGACAACAACCGCGGCTCGTGGGGAGCGTCAGCTCGATCGAACGGATATTTTCGCTCGGCGCTGACGTTTTTATCAGCGATCAGTCATCGGGAGGCCTGTTCCAAATCACGGCGAATAGCGGAACCGTCAAACGCGTTTCTGCCGCCGAACACTTCGCGAACGAAACGGTTACCTGCACCGTGCCATTCGGCCCTGGAAAGCTGCTGGTGGGCACAAGTTTCGCCGGCCTCAAAATTTTTGACGGCACCACGTTCAAGTCCTTCGACACGCCCGGCATTCTAGCCAGCGGCCAACGCATCACCGATCTTTGTGCCGCGGGTGACGGACGCTTCGCCGCGGCGGTGGATACCGTCGGCGTCGTTTTCTTCGATCGAAACGGGCGGACGGTGCAGGTGCTTGATCGTTCGCTCGATCATCGATTCGCCCGCGTTCAGCGGCTCTGCTATTCAGTGGACGGAGTGCTTTGGGCGTTGTTGAACGAAGGCGTGGCCCGGATCGAATTTCCGTCGGTGTTTTCGCATTTCGAGCCACTGGTCGCGAGTGGCCTGGCCTATGCCAAGCCGGTGAGACACGCGGGTGAGCTTTGGATATTGGCGGATGGTCATGCCATGCGCGGCGTCTATGATCGTGCAGGCCGCCTCGAGCGGTTTCAGCAGGATTCCCCGCCCGGTCGCTACCTGTTTGCCCTCGCGGAGGTCGAGGGGCAACTGCTCGGCTCGAACGAATCCGGAATCTACAGCTACGAAGCGACTGGCTGGCAGCTGGCGGTACCACATATCGTAAATGCGCGGATGGGGATTGGGCAATTCCACGATCAAGGAACGCTGTATGTCGCGCGGGACGAATTCGGTTATCTCAGCCGAACCCCCGAAGGTTTCGTCGCTCATCGGATTGCGGCCCTTGGCTTGGGCGACAGCTATAATGCCGTCACCGATGCCAAAGGCATCACCTGGATTGAACTCGGCACGAGTCGGGTTGGCCGCATCGATCCTCGAGGGTCGTTACCGACGCTGCGGACGTTTGGCACCGAGGACGGGCTTACGGATGGCTGGGTTGAAGGCTACGTATTCGAAGGCGTCGCACGTTTTCATCTGCCCAATCATCTTTTTCGTTTCAATGACGCCACGCAGAAATTTGTCGAAGATCGTGAGCTCCTACATCGTATTCCTCAATTGGTGACGGCAGGCGGACGTCCTACGATGGATGCAGCAGGGCTGCTCTGGTACACCGCGACCGGCAATGCGCTGACCCTGGAGCCGAAGCGAGCCGCAATCCCGGGCTATGCGCCGAAAACTATTCCCGTGGGTTTTGCTCCGACCGAATACACGATCGAAGCCAACGGAGTCATTTGGATGGTCGCCAATCGGCGTCTCGCGCGGATGGATCCGCGTTTTCCGAAAGCCGCGCCCGCCCCAATCAAAGCCCAGATTACGTCCGTGGAATTCTCCGCCACCGGCACTCATCTCTTCAATCCCGGCGGGACGCTCAAACCCGTCGCCTACTCCGACAACTCGCTGGTCGTTCACTTCGCCGCTCCGACAAATCCTTTCACCTCAACCATCACGTTCGAGGTCTTACTTGAAGGTGCCGGCACTCAGTGGGTATCCACCGGCACGGTAGGTTCAGCGGCATTCAACCGGTTGAAAGAAGGGGCCTACGTATTCCACGTCCGCCCGGTAGCGGGTGCGAACGTCGGCAGCGAAGCCACCCTCGCTTTCACTGTGCGAGCGCCTTGGTTCCGCACGCCTCTTGCATGGATAATTTATATTGTCGCCGCGGTGGGATTGGTGGCGTTTGCCGCGTGGTTGTCGGCCTTTCTGCAGCGGCGAGAGAATGCGCGCCTCGAACGACTGGTCATGGAACGCACCGAGGAACTGAATGCGACCAACCGGCAGCTCGGGCGTCAGATTCAGGAAACGACGCGGAAATCCGAGGCGTTGGCCGCCAGCGAAGAACGTTACCGGAAGCTGAATACAGATCTTGAACTTCGTGTGACCGAGCGCACGGCCCAACTCTCCCTCTCGAACGAAGAGCTCCAACAGCGTGAATCCCTTTTTCGGCTGATCTTCGAACATGCGCCGGTGGGCATTTCGTGGAAGCGCACGGACCTCGGTGATGCCCATCACTTCAATCCCACGTTCCGCCGCATTCTCGGGCTGTCCGCAGATACGCCAACTGATTACGCGCTCCTGCTGACTCTCGTTCATCCCGAAGACGCCCCACGTCATGCAACGATGAACCGGCAAATCGGGTGCGGCGAAATCGACAACTACAACGTCGAAACCCGGTTCGTACTGAATGGGGGCCGGATTGTGTGGGGCTCACTTTCCGTCGCAGTCATTCGCGACCAAGCCGGAAGAATCGTTCAAGATATCGGAATTCTCGAAGACATCACAGCTCGCAAACAAGCGGAAGAGGAGCTTGCTAAAACGTACAAGAATCTCGTCGATACATCGCGCATGGCCGGAATGGCTGAGGTTGCGACCGGTGTCTTGCACAACGTCGGCAACGTGCTCAACAGCCTGAACGTATCCTCGAATCTGATCGCCTCAGGCGTTCGGCAGTCGAAAGCGGACAGTCTGGTCCGACTCTCGAACCTGGTGAACGAACGGGCGGCGACCTTGGGAGACTTTCTTACGAATGATCCGAAAGGCCGGCTCGTTCCAGAGTTGCTCACAAAACTTGCCGAGCAATCGGCCACGGAACGCGACTGGATTACGCACGAGATCGCCTCGATGCAGAAGAACATCGATCACATCAAGGAGATCGTCGCGATGCAGCAAAGCTATGCCACTATCGTCGGCGTTTCCGAGACGCTTAATGCGTCAACCTTGTTCGAGGACGCATTGCACATGAACACGGCTGCACTATCACGGCACGACGTGACGGTTGTTCGCGAGTTTCTTCCCGCTCCGCTCGTTTGCGTTGAAAAAGGCAAGGTGCTGCAAATCCTGATCAATCTCATTCGCAACGCGAAATACGCCTGCGACGAAGCCCACCCCGCTGGCTCCGAAAAGAAGGTGATGACCGTCCGAATCGAGCCGGCGCCGGGGGATCGAGTTCGGCTGATCGTGCGCGATAATGGAATTGGAATTCCACCGGAGAATCTCACTCGGATTTTCTCTCACGGATTCACGACGCGGGCAAAAGGCCACGGTTTTGGACTGCACTCGAGCATTCTCGCGGCGAAAGAAATGAAAGGTTCACTCACGGTCTTCAGCGAAGGTGTTGGTAAAGGGGCTACGTTCACCCTCGAACTGCCGCTGGCACCGAAGGCGACATCTGACCAGGCGGCGAACGCCAATATTTTCCCGTCTTCAGGGCGACCATCGGAGAGTATCGACCGTAAGTCGCACGTCCCGGTCGCAATCGTCGGCGTTGCCACTGAAGCCAGTTGAGCGGTATCCAAGGTCCGCCGACCAGCGTCAATCGCGCGCTCAGGTAGATTACGCGTTTGCTGCGTAACGTTCCCTTCACGCGGCACCCCCGGTCGACTAAAGAGACAACCTTCGTTGCAGCCCGCCGCGGGAGCGGCGGGATCCCTGCACTCCCGCGCAGGGCTACGCAGGCAGTCCAGGAGTCCCGCCCATTCGTCCCGTCCGGAGCAAACCGCGCGTGCGTTTTGCTCCAAGCAAGGCAGAAACCTGGTTCGTTATAGCTGCGGTGAATGCCCCCGAACCGCCGGCATTTCATAGCAAAAGGTTAGGTTTGACCCTTTGTTACGGCGCTCGCCGACGGATAGCGCCGAGAGCGGCCTCGCTCCAAAAAAACGGCGCGCGTCACGCGCCGGAT
>DAITQE010000184.1:0-6876 GCA_036833235.1 Opitutus sp. | reverse complement strand
GCGGCCTACGACGCAACGAATTGCGCTATCAAAACGAAAGACGTGGTCGCCGTCGGCTACGGTTCGCGAATCGTTGGACGAGCGACGTGCGGTTGGATGGGGAGAAAGGATAAAAACGGAGAAAATGGCGGCGTAATCCAGTACGGGCCGCGGGACCTCCAGTCCGCTCCCGACCGACGTTGGTCGCATAGCGCGGGCGATCACGGGGAACCGCAGCCTGTGGCGTTCGAACTGGCGCGGTTGATTTGCGAAAAACTTGTCACGCGTTTTGCCGGTTTGTCACGCAGCCGCCACGCAACCGTAACAATCGCCCTCCATAGTACGTGCGTTCTCTCATCTAACATCGAACGCATCCATCATGCTTAAACTACACACCAAATGCCTCGCACTCCTGGGTGCAGGCGTCCTCGCCGCCAGCTCCGCGCTCGCCCAGAGCGACAAGGCTCTTCTCGACACCCTGATCCGGAAGGGGGTTCTCACCAAGGACGAAGCCACTCAAATCCAAGCGGAAGCCTCCGCCGCTTCCAAAAGTGCCTCCAAGTCCACGACCATTGTCAGCGGCAAGCTGTATGTCGATGTGTCCGACATCACCGCCGAAACGGCGAGCGGCGCCAAGGTCAACCCCAGCGGCGATGGGCTCGACGTGAAGCGCTTCTATTTCGGTGTCACCCACATCTTCAACGACATCTGGTCGGTCAACATCAACACCGACTCGGGTTACTCCAGCTCCACGGGCGCCACGAATCTCTTCATCAAGACGGCCTTCGTGCAGGCAAAGATCTCCCCTGAGTTTATCGTACAGGCAGGCTCGGCGAACATGCCCTGGATTCCATTCGATGAGGACAACTACGGTTTTCGTTACGTGGAAAACACCCTGATCGACCGTCTCCACTTCGGCAATTCGGCAGACTGGGGCGTTCACGTGCTCGGCACCGCTGGGATGGTCAGCTACAACGTCGCCGCGGTGAACGGCGGTGGCTACAAGAACCCAAGCCGCAGCAAATCCATGGATTTCGAGGGCCGCGTCTCGATCGAACCCGTCAAGGGCCTCAACTTCGCTCTCGGCGCCTACCAGGGTAAGCTGGCCAAGGACGCCTTTGGCGCTCCCTCGAAGCGCACGGCCACTCGTTACGATGCGCTTGCGGCTTACACGACGCCGAAGTTCCGCGTCGGCGCCGAATATTTTTGGGAAAGCGATTGGGGTTTCACCGGCAGCGCCCAGAGCGATAAGGGCAACGGTTACTCGCTCTTTGGCAACATGACGCTTAGCGGCCCCTACTCGGTGTTTGCCCGCTACGATAACGACAAGACGAGCAAGAAACTCCATCCCGACATGCAGGAGGACTATTTCAATATCGGTCTCCAATGGCACGCCTTCGCCGGCGTCGACCTCTCACTGGTCTATAAGAACGACCACATCAGCAATCCCGCCAGCGCGAGTCAGGTCACGAAGTACGACGAGTTCGGCGTATTCTCGCAGATCGCATTCTAATTCATCCGCTCCCCCAATCCAAACCATCCAACCCAAACTCAGCGCAACTCGATCCCACATGAAAAAGATTCTCCTCCTTCTCACGCTCGCCGGCGGTTTCGCCGCGACCGTCGCGTCCGCCCAGCTCATCAATGGGGCTGGCTCGACCTTCGACAATCCGGCTTTCACCACCTGGTTCGACGCCTACGCGAAACAGGACCCGTCCGTGCACTTCAACTACCAGTCGATCGGCTCCGGCGGCGGCATCAAAGGCCTGCTCGATCAGACCGTCGATTTCGGTGCCTCGGATGCGCCGATGACCGACGCGTCCATGTCGAAGGCCCCTTACAAGATCCTCCATCTGCCGGTCGTCGCCGGCTCTGTCGCCATCACCTACAACCTTCCCGGCAACCCGAAGTTGAAGTTCGATGCTGACACGCTCGCGGGAATTTATCTCGGCGAGATCACGAATTGGAAGGATGCGAAGATTGCCGCGCTTAACGCCGGTGTGAAGTTGCCCGATCTCCCGATCGTGGTGGTGCACCGTTCCGACGGCAGCGGCACCACGTTCATCTTCTCCGACTATCTCTCGGTCGTCAGCTCCGAGTGGGCGTCGAAGGTCGGCAAGAACGTCTCCGTGAAATGGCCGACCGGAATCGGCGGTAAGGGCAGCGAAGGCGTTTCGGGCCAGGTCAAGCAACTCCCGGGCGCGATTGGCTATGTCGAGCAAGCTTACGCCGACCAGAACAAACTGCCCGTGGCGAAACTGAAGAATGCTGACGGCAAGTTTGTGGCGCCTTCGGCCGAGGCGGCTTCGAAGGCCATGGCGACAGCGACGATTCCAGACGATTTCCGCTTTTCGATGGTCAACGCTCCCGGCGCCGGCGCCTACCCAATCGCGGGCGCGAGCTGGGTGTTGATTTATCAGAAGCAGACCAAGCCCGAAATCGGCCGGAAGGTCGTGGCGTTTTTGCGATGGGCGGTCACCGAGGGGCAAAAGCTCACACCCGCGCTTTCTTACGCGCCGTTGCCGGAGAATGTGCAGCAACGCGAACTGAAGCTCCTCGATTCCGTCACCTTCTAACGGGATGACTTTGATCTAGCGCTTTAAACTGTGCCTGCTTTGGTCGCGGGGCGGGGTTAATTCTCCGCCCCGCGATTTTTCTCTGCCATCCGTCTGACCACATGTCATCCCCCGTTGCCACGGTTTCTGTCACACCCGGTGCCGCGTCCCGCAATCCGGCCCGTTGGGCTGACCGTTTGTTCCACGCGCTAACCTTTGCCGGCGCGCTCGCCGTCATTGCGTTGATCGCGCTCGTCGGCTGGCAACTTTACCGCGGCTCGCGACTTGCCTTGCACGAGTTCGGCTGGCGTTTTCTGACCAGTTCCGACTGGGATCCGGTCAACGACCAATACGGCGCGTTGCCGTTCATTTACGGAACGTTCGTTTCGTCGATCGTCGCGCTTGTCATCGCGGTGCCGCTCAGCATCGGCACGGCGATTTACCTGACGGACCTGGCTCCGCTCTGGTTGCGCCAGCCGCTCACCTCGGTGATCGAGATGCTCGCCGCAGTGCCGAGCGTGATCTGGGGCCTGTGGGGAATCTTCGTGCTCGTGCCGTGGCTGCGCGTGAGCATTTATCCGTTTTTGCAGAAGTGGCTCGGATTCCTGCCGCTGTTCAAAGGCCCGATCTACGGCATCGGCATGCTCACCGGCGGCATCATCGTCGCGATCATGATCCTGCCGATCGTCACGTCGGTGTCGCGCGAAGTGCTGCGCTCGGTGCCCAATCTCCAGCGCGAAGCCGCCTACGGGCTTGGTGCCACGCGCTGGGAGGTCACCCGTATCGCCGTGCTCAGCTACGCGCGTCGCGGATTGTTCGGCGCCGCCGTGCTGGGGCTCGGTCGCGCGCTCGGCGAGACGATGGCTGTCACCATGGTGATCGGCAACACGCCCCAGATCGCCGCGTCGCTGTTTGCTCCGGCTTATTCGCTGTCGAGCGTGATCGCCAACGAGTTCACGGAGGCGACGACGCCGTTATATCTCAACGCCGTGTTCGAACTCGGTCTCGTGCTGGTTGGTGTCACTATCCTCATCAATGTCGTTGCGCTCGTGATGGTGCGCGCGATCACATCGGCGGAGACTCGCCGCGTTGCCTGACGTACCTTTCCAATGACCGCCTCGGCCAATCATCGGCTCCGCCGCGCGAAGAACATCGCGATGAACGTGCTTTTTGTCAGCTGCGCCTTGCTCGTGGTTTCTCCACTGGCGTTCGTGCTCTTTCATCTTTTCCGACTTGGCTTCGCGTCCATCAATCTCGATTTCTTCGTCAGCCTGCCGAAGCCGGTGGGGCAGGTTGGCGGCGGCATGGGCAATGCGATCGTCGGCACGTTCGAACTGCTCGGGCTCGCTTCGCTGATCGGTGTGCCCGTGGGCGTGCTGGGCGGCATCTACCTTGCCGAATACGGCGGCGACCGCTTCAACGGCTGGGTTCGATTTGGCGCTGACGTCCTCAACGGGATTCCCTCGATCGTCTGGGGCATGGTCGCCTACGGCCTCATGGTCATGCCAATGAAAGGCTTCTCGGCTTACGCTGGTGGGCTCGCCCTTGGGTTCATCATGATCCCGCTCGCGCTGCGGACCACCGAAGAGATGCTCGTGCTCGTGCCGCGCAGTTACCGCGAAGCCGCGCTCGCGCTTGGGTTGCAGCGCTGGAAGATGATCCTGCACATTGTGCTGCCGACCGCGATGAAAGGAATCACCGCCGGCATATTGCTCGCGATGGGCCGGGTCGCTGGCGAAACCGCGCCGCTCCTCTTCACCGCCTTCGGCAACCATTATTGGAGCCGGCATCTCAGCGAGCCGATTGCGGCCTTGCCGCTCCAGATCTTTTCCTACGCCATTTCACCGTATGATGACTGGCACCGCCAGGCTTGGGCCGGCGCCCTCGTGCTCGTGCTGCTCGTTTTAGTGCTCAGCACCGGCGTGCGCTTGATTTCTGCCGACTGGAAAAAAAGCGTCTCCTCCTGAATCCTGCTGCCATGGTCATGACTTTGAAACAACCTCAAATCGTCCCACCCGCCGCCCCGCGCCCCACCCCTGAGGCGACGGCGCCCGTTCCCGCGGGCGCGGCCGAGATCGCCTTCGATGTGCGCAACCTCAGCGTTTTTTACGGCGCGAATGAAGCGGTCAAAAGCGTGACGCTGCGGATCACCTCCCGCGCCGTTACGGCGATCATCGGTCCGAGCGGTTGCGGCAAATCGACCTTCCTGCGCACGCTCAACCGCATGCACGAGCTCACACCGGGCGCCCGCCACACGGGCAAAATTCTGCTTTACGGCGACGATCTTTACGCGCGGCAGGTCGATCCGACGCTCGTTCGCCGACGCGTAGGCATGGTCTTCCAGAAGTCGAATCCGTTTCCCACCCTATCGATCGCGGAAAACGTGCTGGTTGGCCTGCGCCTCAACGGCGTCAAGGACCAGTCCCTGCTCGATCAGCGGCTGGAGGAGTCGCTGCGTTCCGCCGCGCTTTGGGACGAGGTCAAGGACATCCTGAAGCGCCCCGGTACCAGCCTGTCGGGCGGCCAGCAACAACGCCTCTGCATCGCCCGCGCGCTGGCCCCGGCGCCCGAGGTGTTGCTGATGGATGAGCCGTGTTCCGCGCTCGACCCGATTGCCACCGCAAAAATCGAGGAGCTGATTCAATCTTTGCGGGAACGTCTCACCCTCGTGATCGTGACTCACAACATGCAGCAGGCGGCGCGCGTCTCCGACGATACCGCCTTCTTCTACATGGGCCGGCTCGTCGAGTTCAGTGCGACGCGCAATCTCTTCATGAACCCCGCCGATCCGCAGACCGAGGCCTACGTCTCGGGACGCTTCGGCTGATCCGCCATTTTCCCATGACTCACTTTTCCGAAGAACTGACCAAGCTCAAGGAAGCCCTCCTCGCGATGGCGAGCCACGCCGAATCGGCGGTCGCCCGCTCGATGCGGGCGCTCGTCGAACGCGACGACGCGCTCGCCCAGCAGGTGGTCGAAGACGACAACATCCTCGATCAATTCGAAATCGAGGTCGACGACATCGCCATCCACCTGCTCGCCAAAGCCCCGCTTGCCACCGAGCTGCGCCTCATCACGGTCGCGATGAAAATCTCGCAGAATCTCGAGCGGGTCGGCGACGAGGCCACCGCGATCGCCAAGCGCTCGCTCGAACTCAGCCGCGAGCCGCAGCTCAAGCCCTACGTCGATCTGCCGCGCATGGCAGCGCTGGCCGTCGAGATGTTGCGCGACGCGCTTACGGCGTTCATCGAGCGTCAGCCCGACCAGGCACGCACTGTCATCCCGCGCGACAAGATCGTGGACGATCTGAATCGCCAGCTCTATCGCGAACTCTCGAGTTTCATGGTCGAACGCCCGGCGAACATCTCGCGGTGTCTTTCGCTCATGGCGATTTCGAAACGCCTCGAGCGTATCGCGGATCATGCGACAAACGTCGCCGAGGAAGTGGTCTATTTGTACGAAGCGCGGGACATCCGCCATGCTGGACTGAAGCCGAATGAAACCGAAAATTTTGGTGGTTGACGATGAGCCCGACGCGCTCGAGGTGCTCGGGTTTAAATTGCGCGAGGCTGGTTGCACGCCCGTGTTCGCGACCGACGGCATCAAAGCGCTGGCCGCGGTGAAAAATGAGCGGCCGGATCTGATCGTGCTCGATCTGATGCTGCCGGAGATCGATGGACTGGAGGTTTGCAAAATCCTCCGGCGCGATCCGACCACCAGCGCGATTCCGATTCTGATGCTGACCGCCAAAGCCGCCGAAATGGACCGTGTGATCGGATTGGAACTCGGGGCCGACGATTACGTGACGAAGCCGTACAGCCCGCGTGAGCTCGTGCTGCGGGTCCGCAAATTATTGAAGCGCACGATGGCGGCGGAGGAAGCGGGCGATCATGTGCGCATCGGACCGCTGGAGATCGACGTGCCGCGCCATACCGCGCTCGTCGACAGCAAGCCGATTACGCTGACGGCGACCGAGTTCAACCTGCTGACGATTCTGGCGCAGCGCCGCGGTCGCGTGCAGACGCGCGAGCGTTTGTTACAGGACGTGTGGGGCTATGAGACCGCGATTGATACTCGAACGGTGGATACGCACATGCGCCGCCTCCGCGAAAAAGTGGGTCCGGTCGCCGGCTACCTCGAAACCATTCGCGGCGTGGGTTATCGTTTCAAAGCGGAAGTGTGAAGATGTCCGTGAACTCACAAAGCTTGCTTCGGCTTGGTTGCGTTGGTCCGGGGAGCGCACGCGTCTCGCGTGCCGGCTTGGGCGTCCCGCCCAAGCCATCCGAACCGCTCTCGGCGGGACGCCGAGAGCAGCACGCGGGACGCGTGCGCTCCCCGGACC
>DAITQE010000183.1:430-6888 GCA_036833235.1 Opitutus sp. | reverse complement strand
GCGGCCGTCGCAAGCGACGACCCTACAGGTCCACCGCCAACCGGCAGATGCACCCGGCTGAGCCTCGGGCCGCACGGCGGGATTGACGGCTTCCTGCGTCTCCGGGATCACATCTAGCATGTCTGGCCTCACGTCCTTGCTTGCCTGGTTAGACCGGTATCCACCGCGCTACTGGAGCTGCGTTTGGATCACGTTATCCGTCGTCGTGATCTCGGCGCTTGGCGCTTATTTTGCCCCACGACGATCTGCTCGATGGAATCACCCGGCGCTGTTCGCGGCCGCGATCGGCCTCGCCATTCTCGCCTTCCGATGGCCGGTTGTTTTCGACAACGAAGGTATCTTCAATCCAGATGAGGGCCATGTGCTCGCCGGTGCGTTAGCGCTAAGCCACGATCCGGTGCCGTGGCGCTCCATCGACGGGATGACGCATGGTCCGCTCGACCTTTTGCCGCTCGTCGTGATGGAACGTGCGGGAATTCGTCTCGACTACACCAACGCCCGGTTACTAGCGGCCTTTCTTATCTGGCTCACGGTGGTGTTCACCTGGCTGACTCTGCGGCAGCGATTCGGCGACGGCCTTGGGCGAATGCTGGTCCTACCATTCGCCTTGTTCGTGATCACGACCCGCTTCGCCGACTTCGTCCTCTATTCCACTGAGCACGTGCCGATCGCACTGTTGGCTGCGGCTGTTTGGCTGCTCACCGGTGCAACCTTGCCTCTGCGGTCCGATCGACCGTGGCGCCTCGGTCTGGCCGGTCTATGCCTCGGAGCCGCCCCTTGGGCAAAACTACAAAGTGCACCAATTGCCCTTTGGCTCGGCGTAATGGGGGTTGCGTTTGTTCTGCTCGACAAAGGCGTGCAATGGCCCACGCGAGCGCGGCTCGCGACGTGGCTGATCGGCGGCGCTCTGGTCGTGCCGGTGACGATCGCGGGCGTCGTGCTCGTTAACGGCGCCTGGCACGACTTCTGGGTCTGCTACGTCAAAGCCAACATTTACTACACTGAGCAGATGCCGATGGACTGGAGCACCGCGCTGCCTTTCTTTCGTCGGCTCGCCATCGGAGGAGAGAGTTACACGTGGTTTTTTTGGGGGCATATCATCGTGCTGGCAGGTGCTCTGATTCTGCGGCTGTTTTGGGCGCGCACGGACGAATGGCGCTTCCTGGTGCTGAGTTTGGGATTACTGGTTGTTTCCCTCTACACCGTGCTCGCGCCCAACCGGACGTTCATGCACTATCTGCACTTCAGCTTTACGCCCGTCGTTCTGGCGACTGGTGCCGCGCTCGGCAGCTTGGTGTTGCGTGCCGAACGAAAGCTTTTCGTGTGGCGCGGCATCCCGTTCCGCCCCCTGGCGTGGCTGCTGCTCATCGCGTTTTTCGCAAAGGCGGCCTGGCCGGTACTGCTCTTCCCCCTCAACGGATACTCGCCTCCGCTGGGAACCTACGGCGTGCGCAAGGGTAAACTGGCTCGCTCGGATGTGGCCGGCCTGGTCCTGACGGTGACCAAGCCCAACGAGTCCATTGTCGTGTGGGGCTGGGAGCCGCGCTATTATGTCGAGTCGAATCGTCGGCCGGGCATCCGCGAAGGGGAAACCGAGCGCGAGATGTTCGACAGCCCCTTCCGAGACTATTACCGCGAGCGCATGGTCAAAGATTTCGAGCGCTCGAATTCCCCCGTGTTTATCGACGTGGTCGGACGTGGCACTTTTTATTTCGAAGACCGTTTAAAATACGCCCATGAGACTTTTCCTGCGTTGGCTGCACTGATCGCTCAACGCTATCGATTCATCGCAGAGATGGGCAACGTTCGGATTTACCTCCGCAACGATCGTCCCTTTAATCCGCCCGTCCGTTAGTTGGCCCACGCCGGTCGAGTATCAGTCCGTCAAATCGCACCGTGCTCACCAGACGCAGTTGAAACAAAAGCCGTTCTCCATGGGTAAACTTTTTTCCACTCTCACCAACGAGCAGCGGCAATTCATCGCCGGCCAACATCTCTACTTTGTCGCCACCGCGCCAACGACCGGCCGCGTGAACGTCTCGCCAAAAGGCATGGACACCTTTCGCGTGTTGACGCCGACACGCGTGGCGTATCTCGACGCTACAGGCAGCGGCAGCGAGACCTCCGCTCATCTGCTGGATAACGGCCGAATCACCCTGATGTTCTGCGCGTTTTCCGGCGCGCCACTGATCCTGCGGATTTACGGTCGCGGGCGAAGCATCCGCGAGTCGGATACCGACTGGCGCGAGCTTCGACCGCTCTTCGGATCGATGCTGGCCGGCGAACGCCAGTTAATCTGCGTCGACATCGAAAGCATTCAAACGTCGTGCGGATTTGGCGTACCGCTTTTCGAATTCGCTGGGGATCGCCCCTTGTTGCGTGAGTGGGCCGAGAAAAAAGGCCCAACTGGATTGACGCAGTATCGGATCGATAAAAATAGTCGGAGCATCGACGGCCTGCCTACTGGAATCGGAGCATCCGCACGATGATTCGCGCGCTCGTATTTGATTTCGACGGACTGATCATCGATACCGAAACTCCACTGATCGATTCCTACGGAGAGGTTCACGCCCGGCACGGCGTCTCATTCGATCGGGCTTTGTTTATTCGCAATGTTGGCCACGCGGACTACGCGTTCGATCCATGGCACGGCTTCAGTCCGCACGCGGATCGCGCCGCGCTCGAAGTCGAGCGGCGTCGAATTAAGGACCAGCTTCTCTTGCAGCAACCCGTGCTACCCGGGGTCGTCGCGCTACTCGACGCGGCGCGCGAGCGCGCCTTGCGCGTTGGCCTCGCTTCCAACTCCCAGCACGATTGGGTCGAGCCACATCTGAAACGCATCGGGCTGCACGATCGCTTTGAGTTCTTCGCCTGTCGCGAAGACGTTCTTTCACCGAAGCCCGAGCCCGATTTGTACAAGCTCGTCTTAAATCGATTCGGTCTGCGCGGGCACGAGGCGATATCATTTGAGGACTCGCACACCGGTTCGCTTGCCGCGAAGCGCGCAAACCTGTGGTCAGTCGCCGTGCCAAACGTTTCCACCGCGCATCATGACTTCGCCCACGTTGACCTCAGTCTGACCTCGCTCGCTGATGTCTCCCTCGACGAACTACTCACACGGTTTGTCTGAATCTCCGAACGCCTCTTACTCCAGCTCACTCCATCGAGCGTAAGCGGCGGCTAATTCGGCTTCGATTTCGTGCAAACGCGAGGTTGCCTTCGCCACGTCCGCGGCCGGTTTTTTAAAGAACGCCGGATCCGCCAATGTCTCCGTCAGCTTCGCCTGTTCAGCTTCGAGCGATTCGATTTTCTTCGGCAGCGCGTCGAGTTCCGCGCGTTCCTTGTTCGAAAGCTTCCTGGGCTTTGCCGCATTTCCCGCGGTTGCGGTGCTGCCACTGCCGGCGCGATTCTTTCGCTTCGCTTCTTCCGTTTCGGCCGCGAGTGCCGCCGCCTTTGCGGCTTTCTCGCGCTGCCAGTCGTCGTAACCTCCGGTGTAGTCCGCAATTTTTCCGTCGCCTTCAAACACGAGCAGGCTCGTGCAGACTTCGTTCAAAAACGCGCGGTCATGACTCACGAGCAACAAGGTGCCGCCGAATTCCACGAGCAAGTCCTCCAGTAAATCCAACGTCTCGGCATCGAGATCGTTCGTCGGTTCATCGAGCACCAGCACGTTGCACGGCTTGGTAAAAAGTCGCGCAAGCAGCAGCCGATTACGCTCTCCGCCGGATAACGCTTTGATCGGCGTTCGTGCCCGCGTTGGATCGAAGAGAAAATCCTCGAGGTAGGAAATCACGTGACGCGTGCGACCGTTGATCGTCACCGTCGCATTTCCGTCCGCGACCGCATCCTGCACGCGCATGCTCTCATTGAGCTGCGCACGCAGTTGATCAAAGTAAACCACTTCGAGGCGGGTGCCTTGTTCGATGGTTCCCACCTGCGGCGCGAGCTGGCCCAGGAGCAAGCGGAGGAGCGTGGTCTTGCCTGCACCGTTCGGGCCGACAATCCCAATTTTATCGCCGCGTTCGATGCGCGTGGTGAAGTCCCGCACGATCCAGCGATCCTCATAGCGAAAGCCGGCACCTTCGCAGGCGATCACTTTGAACCCGCTGCGATCGCCTTCCTGTGCGGAAATTTTAGCCGTGCCCGTGCGTTCGCGCCGGGCCGCACGATCCGCGCGCATTTGCTCGAGCGCATGAATGCGGTTTTGCGCGCGCGATCGCTGCGCCTTCACTCCACGACGAATCCATTCTTCTTCCTGCGCCAACTTTTTATCGAACTGCGCGCGCTGCACTTCCTCGGCTTCGAGCAACGCCTGTTTTCGCACCAGGAACGTGTCGTAATCACAGGGCCAGCCGATGAGCTGACCGCGATCCACCTCGACGATTCGGGTCGAGAGTTTCCGCAGGAACGTTCGGTCGTGCGTCACGAACAGCAGCGCCCCACCCCATTCGAGCAGGAATTCTTCGAGCCATTGAATCGACTCCAAATCGAGATGGTTGGTCGGCTCGTCGAGCAGTAATAGTTGGGGATTTTCAACCAAGCCACGCGCCAGCAACACACGACGTTTTTGGCCCGCCGACAGCGATGCAAATTCGGTTTCGGTTGGCAGACCCATTTGTTCCAGCAACCGCTCCACGCGATCGTGACGCTCCCAGTCATTGTGGTCCTCGTAAGCGCCGCCCTCGCCTTCGACCACGGTCCGCACCGTTCCGGTCAACCCGACGGGGACTTCCTGCCGCAAGGTGGAGAACACTGCGCCTTGCTGGCGGAAAACTTGTCCTTCGTCGGGCTGAAGTTCCCCGTTGATCACCTTCATCAAAGTGGACTTGCCCGCGCCGTTGCGCCCGACCAAACACACGCGCTCGCCCCGGTCGATCTGAAGATTGACCCGGTTGAGCAAAGGCGCGCCGCCGAAGCTCAGGCTGACATCAAGAAGACTAACAATGGCCATTAGAACCGGTCAGCTTGGAGAACGCGTCCAGTCGAGCGCAAGCCTGCCCATCGCCATTACGCCGCAAACACGATGAGTCGCTGCTCAAAACAGTTCACCCTGCTGCAAGGCATCGCGCTTTTGTGGATCCAGCGTGCTCAACGCCAACAGCTGCATCACCGTGAGGCTCGCGAGTCGCACGTCGCGGGCCAGCGAGATTAGAAGCAGAGCCCCCGCCAGCGCATCGTAAAGCGCGGCGTGATAGCTGCGCCGTTTGGGTGGACACCGTTGCGCTGCCAACGCGTCCAACTCCGGTTGCAGACCGCAGGCAGCAACCAACGACTCGAGCTGACCTGTAGCGATTTCTGGATACAGCTGGGCGTACAGCCGGGCGGAATCGACCCAAGGTCCCCAATCAATCACCCGCTCTCCTGGCCGCGCGAAGTTCGGCGAATTGCGCGGATACGGCCAGACCGACTTCAGCAATGCATTCTCCACGCCGGCATAATGCGCAGCCAGCGGCCCCCGCTCGCGCAAACTCGCGAAAAATTCCCACTCATCGGAAAATGGCGCCCAGGGAGCAACCGCCGCCGCGCTCAATCCGTGCACCGCCAGATCTTCATCGCCCACGCGTCCTGTTGCCTGACACAAGCGAGTCTGCGTCGTGGCAATCTTGCCGCCGCGCAATTCGACGACGCCATACTCCAAGACTCCGGAAATCTGGCTACCCTCGAAATCGATGAAGAAGATCGGCTGCTCAGTCCATATCACGCGGAAGTTATGCGTTACGATGCTGGCGCAATGCACGTGTTTTTTAGTGTGAATCGGTAGTTTCACTGGCAGATTTCGTGATGTGGACTTGATACCATTTTGCAGCTTCATGGCGGAACTTGCGGGAAAGAGCGGCGACTTCATTCGCCCTTTTTTCGGGCAACAGGGCCTCGCCGTTGAAACAAAATCCGATGCATCACCGGTCACGCTCGCCGATCGCGGAGCCGAGGAACTCATGCGCGCATTGATCAACAAGCATTACCCGCGTCACGGAATCATTGGCGAAGAACTGGGGAGTGAAAATGCCGGCGCAGAATTTGTTTGGGTGCTTGATCCGATCGATGGCACGAAGTCGTTCATCAGCGGCGTGCCGCTCTTCGGCACTCTCATCGCCTTGCTCCACAATGGCCAGCCGGTGTTAGGCGCCATTCACCAGCCAATTCTGCGTCAGTTTCTTATCGGCGACAGCACGACCACGACGCTTAACGGTGCTGTCGTTCACTGTCGTGCGACGAGCGCGATCGACGAGATCACGTTATTAACGAGCGATCCGCTGAACCCAGCGAAATATCAGGATGGCCCACGCTACGATGCCCTCGCGGGTCGCGCGAAATTGGTCCGCACGTGGGGCGATGCTTACGGTTACCTCCTTGTCGCGTCAGGCTGGGCCGACGTTATGCTGGATCCAATCATGAACCCTTGGGACATCGCCGCACTCGTCCCCATCATTCGAGGTGCCGGCGGCGTGATTACAGAC
>DAITQE010000183.1:0-420 GCA_036833235.1 Opitutus sp. | reverse complement strand
TCGCTCGCATCGAACATCATTTCTTTGTTTTTACGGCGCGCTTTCGCTCCGGGAAAAGGGTGCGACAAATTTCGCAATCAGTGCTGTCGCAGCCACGCGCGGTACAGTGCTCGCGGCCATAGTAGATTATTCGCAGATGAAGTTGATTCCAATGCTCGCGCGGAAAAACTTTTTTCAAATCCGCCTCGGTTTGCTCCACGCTCCGGCCGTTGGTCAACTTCCAACGCTGAGCCAACCGGTGAATATGCGTGTCGACCGGAAACGCCGGCACCCCGAAAACCTGCGCCATGATCACGCTGGCGGTTTTGTGGCCAACGCCGGGCAACTCCTCGAGTTCCTCAAACGTCCGCGGCACCTGCCCCTGGTGCTTTTCGACCAAGATGCGCGCGAGCGCCGAGATCGCCTTGGCTTTGGCTGGAG
>DAITQE010000182.1:0-6892 GCA_036833235.1 Opitutus sp. | reverse complement strand
GCCTGAGAGTGGACCGCATTTTGTACAAGCCGGTGTTCCCGTCTGAATTGCGTCACGCGTTGAACGAGATGTTTCAGCCGGTCGCATGCGGCGTTTAACGGCTGGCTCCGCAAACGGGACGAACCCGATCGGGTTTGCGGCGAACCGCAGTCAGCTTCGCGCGTGGAGTTGCTTAGGATCTGTTCGTTAACGGACTCGATCTCGCCGGTGCGGCCTGCCAGGAGACTTTCGCGTAGCACGGTCAGCCTGACCGTGTTGCCGGCCGCTTCTGGTTTTCGAGCTGCGGGCAGGCTGCCCGCGCTACGCCGTGCTGCATTCCTCGCCGCCCGCGCCGTGTGCATGCCCGTGACGGAACTCCTCCGCCGTCGCCAGACGCGCGCTGACGAGTTCCACATCAAACGTCAGGTCCACTCCCGCCAGCGGATGATTTGCATCGAGCAACACGTCGTCGCCGGCGAAGCCTGCGATCGTCACGACCGGCGCAAACCGGTCCTGCCCCGCTTGAAACGCATCGCCAATTTTCAGCTCGCCCTCGATCGGTAGTAACCCGCGGTTCACCCGTTGAACCTGGGCCGGATCGCGTTCCCCGTAAGCCTTCGCCGCCGCGACCTGCACGCGCACCTTCGTCCCCGGCTCGACCGCACGCAACTGCTCATCCAGGCCGTCGATGATCTGCCCCGCCCCTTCGAGATACGTTATGGCTGCGCCACCCATGGACGTATCGATCACGCGATTCGACGGATCTCGGAGCGTGTAGTGAAAGGTGACAACGCGATGCGGCGGTTGAGTTGACATTCTGAACGGCGAACATTCCAGAGCGCGGGACAAAAATCCAAGTGAAACTTTCACGCGAGCAAAGTTCAGCCTCTCTGGATCCGTTGTCGCCGCGAGCGTGAGCGAGTGGTCTCCGATTCTGCGGCTCGTGTAGGTTGCGCGCTTGCCACGCAACGGTGCGCCTGCGCACCACCTTCGGAAAAGTTGCACGCCGAGCGCGCTACCTAAAGATGCGCCCTCCTTAAGAAGGAAGCGCCCTACGTTTCCTGCCTCAGAACCTCCAGCGGCGGGTGCGTCGTGATTCCACGATTTGTCAGCAACCCAGTCACCAGCGTCACCACCACCGCAACTGCGATCGATGCCAGCAAACCCCAAGGTGCGAATACCACCGGCGCCTTAAACACGAATTTCGCCAGAAGCACGTTCGACGCCGTCGCCAGCACTCCTCCCGTCACCGCCGCCAGGATACCGAGTACCGCATACTCCACGAATTGGATCTGCCGCAATTGTCGCCGCGTCGCACCGAGTGTTCGCAGCAACACCGTTTCGCGAATGCGTTGAAATCGTCCGGTCAGGATCGCACCCACGAGCACAATCACGCCCGTTATCACCGTGAACGCCGCCATGAACGAAATCACGAATGCCGCCTTCGCGAAAATCCCATCGAACGTCTGCAGAATCAGCGTCAGATCGATCGCCGACACGCTCGGCAATTCCCGTCCGACCACTTGTTGGAGTTTCGCCGACGCCGCCGGTGTCCCGGCGCGCACGGCCGCGATGAACGTTTTCGGCGCAGGCTCCAGCACACCTTCCGGGAAAACCACAAAAAAATTCGGCTGCATTCGCTGCCACTCCACCTGCCGCAAGCTGCTCACGTAGGTTGTCAGCGGCACCCCTTGGACATCGAACGTGATCTCATCGTTAAGCTTGAGCTGAAGGTCTTTCGCCAGTCCTTCCTCCAGGGATACAGGCACCCGCGCTTCACCCGACGCGACGCGGCCAATGAATTTGCCCTGCGTGACCCGCTCGGTGTCGCTCAACGTGCCGCGAAATGTCGAACGATACTCGCGGCGCAACGCCCAGGCGGGAATCGACGATGCGTCGTTCTTGAGCAGCTCTTCCACCGGACGCCCTTTCAGCTTTGACAGCCGCATTGTCACCATCGGCGCGCGCGCGACAAGTGGCGTCCCGTTCTCTTTGGCGAGCGCTTCGAGTCGCGCCACCTGATCGTCCTGCACGTCGAAGAACATCAGATTCGGTCGCGTGCCGCCGCCGATTCCAGCGATTTTTGCGATCAACGTCGCGCGCGTGAGCACGAGCGTGAGCATTAAAAACGTCCCAAGGCCCAGCGAAAGCAGCAGCAGCACCGTGCGATTATTTGGCCGGTGCAAATTCGCGAGGCCCTGTCGCCAGACGTAGGGCAACGTGCGGCGCGGCACGAACCGCTTCGCCGTCCAGATGATCACTCGTGCGAGTCCCGCCAGCAGTCCGAACGCAACGCCCAGCATCAGCGCGAATCCACCGCCGACTTTCCAGCTCCCCGCCTGCAGGATCGCGAAGCCGAGGATCGCCAGCGCGATGCCAACGTAGAGCCAGCGGCGCCAGGGATCCGGCGCGGTGCTCTCGCCCTGCGACGATCGAATCGCCAGCAGCGGAGACACCCGTCGCACCGTCAGCAAGGGTAGCAGCGCGAACAATACGCAGATCACCAGTCCCGCCAGCGTACCACGCGCCACGGCCGGCCAGGAGATAAACAAATCCACCTGAAACGGCAGAAAGTCTTTGAGCACCGCAGGCAACATCAACTGCACGGCGATTCCCACGATCGCACCCACCACCGCGCCGACAACGCCGAGACAAAATCCCTGCAGCAGATAGATCGCGAAACTCGCGCGCGCGCTGGCGCCGAGGCAGCGCAGGACCGCAACCGTCGCGATTTTTTGCCGGATATAGACGTGCATCGCACTCGCAACGCCGACCGCTCCGAGAAACAGCGCGATAAATCCCACCAGGCTGAGAAACGAATAAACATTTTTTAGATTTTCACCGAGGTCGCGTTTCCGTTCTTCGACGGTCGAGAACCGCAAACGCTGGCCTTTGAATTTCTCCCGCAGGTCCTTGACGAGCAGTTCGACGTTTCGTTCCGGCGGCAGCTTCAGATGCAGCCGATGCGTCGTGAACGTGTCGCGTCCAACCAGACCGGCCGCCTGCAAGCCTTCGAGTGAAACATAAACCCGCGGAGAAAACATCGCCACGGCAGCGGATTCCCCGGGAATTTTCTTCAACGCACCGGCCACTCGGAAAGTTGCCTGCCCGATCCGGACCTCGTCGCCCACCTCGACGCCAAACTGGACAAGGATCGTTTCCTCGAGCAGGGCGAATTTCCCCGTGCGCACTTTTTCCATCGCGTCGTTTGGTTCCGTGACTAGCTCGCCGTAGAATGGGAATCGTCCCGTGAGCGCACGCACTTGCACGAGCCGGCGCTGATCGCCGCGCGTGGGAAACGTCACCATGCTGCGAAGCGAAACTTCGCTCGCCATCTCGCCGCCCAGTGCTTTGAACGCTGCAAGGGTTTCCGGTGAGAAATCCACGCGTGAGGTCACGGTGAGATCCGCGCCGAGCAATGATTTCGTCTGCAGCTCGACGGTGCGCTGGAGGTTATCGCCGAGCGAAGCGATTCCAACGAGAGCAGCGATGCCGAGCACAATGGAAAGCGACACCAACACGAGCCGCCGCCGCGAAGCCCGCGAATCCCGCCAGGCCATTTTGAGGATGAACTTCATGAGTTGCCCACGGAACACACGGAATACACAGAAATCAGAGGACAAACCGCTCGTGTTCCACTTTTGGAAAGTGTCCGAAGTTCACTAACAAGCCGACCTTCAGGCCCGTCGCGTGGAGATAATTCTGAATCTGGGCCCGGTGTTCGTCGGTGATCTTCGATACCGCCTTCAGTTCCACGATTACTTTGTCGTAGCAGATGAAATCGGCGATATAGCGCTGCACCAAGGGGCGTCCTTTGTAGGTCAGAGGCATCGCCACCTGAGGCTTCGCCGGAATTCCCTGCAGATCAAACTCGAGTCCGAGGCATTCTTGGAAAACGGCTTCCAGGAAGCCGCAGCCTTTCTCCTTATAGACCTCGAAGCATGCTCCGAGGATAGCGTACGTTTCGTTTTCGTGGACGAGCTTGCTCATATTTTTTCTTTCTGAGTTTCCGTGTATTTCGTGTGTTCCGTGGGCAAAAATTCAGCTTTTCTCATCGCTCACGACCGCGCCGGTTCTTAGGCGGATGATGCGGTGGCAACGGCTCGCCAATTCCAAATCGTGTGTCACCAGCACCAGCGTCGTACTGCGTTCGCGGTTTAGCCCGAAGATCAACTCCACCATCGCGTGCGCCGTATCGCCATCGAGATTTCCCGTCGGTTCATCACAAAACAAAATCTTCGGCCGGTTCATGAACGCCCGCGCCAAGGCTACGCGTTGCTGTTCACCGCCGGAGAGCTGCACGGGATAATGATCGCACCGCTCGGCCAGCCCGACCCTCGCCAATAACTCATGCCCTTCAGCCTCGCGGCCTGATTCGCCGCGGAGCTCCACCGGCACCAGCACGTTCTCCAGCGCCGTCAGCGTCGGCACCAATTGGAAATTTTGAAACACGAACCCGACATGCGCATTGCGCACCAGCGCCCGCGCATCTTCGCTCAACACTCCGATCGATTGGCCCGCGAGTTCGACGCTGCCGCCGCTCGGCTGGTCCAGGCCCGCACACAGCCCGAGCAAGGTCGTTTTCCCACTGCCGCTCGGTCCGACAATCGCAACGCTCGCCCCGGCGCCGATCTCGAAACTCACCTCATGCAACACCGTCAATGGCCCGGCGGCAGTCGCGTACGTTTTGGTCAGCCGCTGGACTTTTAGCATCGTCTGGTCACTCATTTGTGGCACCACGAAACACACGAACCACACGAAAGAAAGCCAGCGATGCTAAACGGTCTATTCGCGACACGAGCGGCGGATCGAACATGCCTCGCTGGCCTCGCTCCCCTTTTTCCACCCCCCGTTTCCCCCGAACGGCCGCAAATTTTCCGGTCCACTCCCGTCCATTCGCGTGGTTCGAGCAGCCTGCTTGCCCTTCTTTTCGTGTGTTTCGTGTCTTTCGTGCTTTCTCCTCTTCGCGCCGCCGAGGCCAACCTTAAAACCATCGTCTTTTTCGGCGACAGCCTGACGGCGGGTTACGGCTTGGAGGATCCTGCGACAGAAGCATACCCCGCGCGCATCGAGCAAAAGATCGAGGCCGCCCATCTGCCGTATCGCGTGGTCAACGCTGGACTCAGCGGCGAAACAACCGCAGGCGGACTTCGCCGCGTCGACTGGATTCTTCGGCAGCCGATCGACATCTTTGTGCTCGCCCTCGGTGGCAACGATGGCCTCCGCGGTATCGAGCCCGCGGTGACGCGCGCCAATCTCCAAGGCATCGTCGATCGAGTTCGCGCGAAATATCCGGATATCCAGGTCGTGCTCGCGGGCATGATGATTCCCCCGAGCATGGGTCAGGACTACGCGCGTGAGTTCGCTGCGCTTTACCCTGAACTCGCGAAAAAGAATCACACCGCGTTCGTGCCTTTCCTGCTCAAAGGCGTCGGCGGCAGCGAAGATCTCAACCAAGCCGACCGCATCCATCCGACCGCCAAAGGACACGCAATTTTAGCAAAGACGGTCTGGCAGATTTTGCGACCGCTGTTGTAACGGTGTTTTGGCGCAGTTTATTCGATCTTGTCTCGATCCGTGCCCTTCGCGGGCGGATCTTAACTTTCTGCCGATTATAGGAGAGGCCTTACGCCCCGACTGCATGAAGTTGCCTCTCGTCGGGGCCTCAAGTGCCTCCCACAGCTGGGCAGCCTTCAATCTTCTCAAACCAAGGCCAGTCGGAGAGCGGTGCGACGCTCCATTCCTTACTTCACCGCATTCCCCGTCAGCATCGCCGCGTATTTTTCCACCGCTTGCGCCGGCACCACCAATTTCCAAGCGTCACCTTCCTGTCGCACGATTAACACCACGAGGGGGTGTTGAACTCGGCTGTCGGCATCACGCAGTGCCGCCACCAGCATGGTGCCGCGCAAATCAGCGTGCTTCGGATCGTGAATTTGCGCTGCTCCAAGCGGCACGTCCACCGCCGTCAACAACGCGATCAGTCGTTCAGGCGTGCCGTAGTCTTTCCGGATCGCCTCTGGTAAGGTCATCGCCGCCGCACGTTCTTTTAATTGCGCGATTTCGTCGCGCAACCGCGCAATCGCCTCGCGATCGTCATCCGATGCCTCCCTCCCCGCCTCTTGCGCTTTCCACTGGATCGCGGCGCGTTGTTCATCGCGCAATCGGCGATCGGCGAGCGTGCGCTGAGTTTGCCGCTCGCGCTCGACCTGCTCGCGCAGCTCAACCGCCATGCGCCGACGCCATTCCAGTCCACCACTGGCCGTCAGCACCAACATCACGAGCAGGACCCACGTTCGTCGTCTACTGTTCATCGCGTCAAAACCAGTTCGAAGACGGAATTTTTTTCGTGCTAAGCGAAAACGAAATCGGCTGCTGCATTCGCACATTTACCGGCAGGCCGCCTTTACGGCCCGCTTCGAACACCCATTTTTTGACTGCATCGACTGCCGCTGCATCGAATCCCGCATCGGTCGAACGAACGGCACTGGCACTCGTCACCATCCCTTTTTCGTCAACGACGAATTCCACCAGCACTTCGCCCGTTTTGCCCGCCCTGCGCAATTCTGCGGGATATTGCGGCGGCGTTTTTGTGGTCGCCCGTGGCAGCAGATCAACCTGCGAACGATCGTAAACGACCGATGCTTGCGCAGTCACGTTGGGCTTAACGCGCGCGGTTCGCGCCATCGCGGCGGTTTCGCGTTGGAGCGCCGCAGTCTCGGCCGCCAGTTCGGCGAGTTCGAGATCCGGATCGCGTGACGTGCCGATCGCGACTGACGACGCAGTCGACCGTGCTTGCACGGTGTGCGCCGCGGCTGCCGCGCGATTCTCCTGCTGCAAGCTCGCCAGTTCACGAGTTAGTGCCGCGCTCGATCGTTCCTGCAGAAGAAACCCCGTTGTAGCGGTCACGACG
>DAITQE010000181.1:5088-6927 GCA_036833235.1 Opitutus sp. | reverse complement strand
GTGCTCGGACGCGCTGAACGTGCTGGTCACGGAAGGCAAAGTCCGCGTGAGCGGCAGCGCCACGCCAGCCGCGGCGTCAGGCACCGGCACCGTAAACGCCGATCCGCTGCTCGAGTTCGGACACATGGCCCGGATCGTATTCGATGCGGACCGGGCACCTTCACCGGACGGACTGGTCGTATCGGCGATGGAAAAACGTGCGATCAAGAGTGCGCTGGCGTGGCAGGAGGGTCGTCTTGAATTTCTCGATACGCCACTGTCCGAAGTGGTCGCCGAGTTCAACCGCTACAACCGCCACAAGATCGTCATCGGCGATCCCGAACTCGCGGCCCGCCGGTTTGGCGGCGGCTTCGCCTCCCATCAAATCGATCCATTCATCGAGTTGCTCGAGCAAAGTTTTGGCGTGGTCGCCGAACATCGCGCGAACGAGACCATCATTCGCCAGGTGAAATAGCTGCCGCCGGAAAATCGAATTCGATGGATTTCGACGGCGCGCGGCGAATTCGTTTAGTTAGTCGACCGGGGCTGGGTCGTCTATATGGAGTCAGCGCTGCTCCCGCAAGGGTCGCGGCCCGACGAAACCCACGCGAGCGGCCGGCCGGCCGCTCACGCGGATGTTTCAAAACTCAACCGGGACGCAGCGTCGTCCTTATTCCCCGAAAACCCGGACTTACTTTCGTCATCGTTCTTTTTGCGCTCACCCTTTGCGCTACGGTGGTTCACGCCGCCGCTCCGATCCAAAAAAAAATATTTGAGATCAGCGGCGGCGAGGCCGCCATGGCCCTGAAGCAGTTCACCGAACAGTCAGGCCAGGATCTCCTCTTTTCCGCAGATGCTATTGCCGGTGTGACCACCAACGCCGTCAGCGGTAGCTATTTTCCACAGGAGGCCCTCGGCCGGCTTCTCGCGGGCACTGTTCTCAGATCAGCAAGGGCGAGCCGCTCTGGAGCGATCGCGATCGTTCGGTCCGCAAAGACCAACACCGATCCATCGACCAAGACCTCGCCCATGCCTATCAAACACCCCAATCGCTTTGCCCGTTTGCTCGCGGCCCTCTTCCTCTCGGGAGGCGCTGCCATCCTGCCGGCCCAGACGCCATCCGATCAAACTCCACCTGCGTCCAACACCACTACGAGCGACGAAATCGTCAAACTGCCGACGTTCTCAGTCTCCGCGAATCCGACCGACGCCTACCGCGGCACCAACGCCACCGCCGGGTCGCGCGTCAGCGGCAATGTCATGGATATCGCCGGCTCCATCGCGGTCCTCACGCCCGAGTTTCTGCAGGATATCGCGCCCACCAGAATCTATGACGCCACGCGTTACGTCGCCGGCATCACCGAAGGTCAGGGCGACGGCTTTTGGGACCGCCAGTATATTCGAGGCTTCCAGGACAATCGCGCTTCCGTCGACAATTTTGGCAACGTCCAGTCGGAAAATCTCGAGCCGCTCTTCATCGATCACATCGAAGTGGTCAAAGGGCCGAGCGCCATTCTTGCGCCTACTGGCACGCCAGGCGGGCTGATTAACGTCATCAACAAAACGCCGCAATACGAGCCGCACCGGGCCGTCTCGGTGGAACTTGGCTTGATCGACTCGCAGCGCGCCACGGTCGATCTCACGGGTCCGTTCACGCCGCAGAGCCCCCTGGCTTATCGCTTTCTCGCCGGCTATCAAAACGGTAAATTGAACACCAGCGGCACCCGCGACAAACGGAAGGTCGGTGGCGCCCAATTTTCCTATAAGCTATCGGATCGTACACT
The DNA here is from genome assembly GCA_036833235.1 of Opitutus sp. Taxonomy (GTDB): domain Bacteria; phylum Verrucomicrobiota; class Verrucomicrobiia; order Opitutales; family Opitutaceae; genus Opitutus. The sequence goes on along the minus strand of DAITQE010000181.1, from coordinate 5,164 downwards.
CCTCACCGTGCGCGGCACCTACGAGGATCGCTGGCGCTTCGTGTATTTCCCCGCATATTTCGACCCAGTCACCGCA
>DAITQE010000181.1:628-5078 GCA_036833235.1 Opitutus sp. | reverse complement strand
GATTCTATTACACGTCGGACGTGCTGCTGACCTCGTCGATCGGCGATCACGCCAGCATCCGCTTCGCGGCCAAATATCAGAAAAATGCCCTGCGTGATGCCTATATGTTCGGCATCACCCCAGGTCTTTCCAATCGCTACAATCCCACGACCGGCGTGCTCACGCCCAACGACGTGTGGACCCTCGATCCAGCAACCAACACCTACGTCTCGACTTACTCCGCGTATTACGATCCGACCGCCGTCCTGCGCCAGCCGCGCAAGCAGGACGAGGACACGACCAACCTCACCGCGCAGCTCGACATCGCGCTGAAATACAAATTCGGCGGCGTCAGTAGTACGACTGTATTTGGTGGGGTGATCTCGCACGGCACGGACAAGGCGGATTATTTCAACGGGGCCCAGTCGACGATCAACCTGCTCAATCCAACATACGGATACGTGCCGGCGACGTGGGGCTCGAGCATTTATTCCTATCACAATACCAGCGACACCGATGAGCAATACGTCAACGAGCAGCTCGGATTTTGGAACGACCGCATCATGGCCGTCGCCGCGATCGTCCGCACCGGCGGCTCCGGCAACAACAGCGGCACGAAGAGCCCGTATCTTTCGAAAACCGTCCCGCAATACGGCCTCGTCTTCAAGGCGCTCCCCAATGTCTCCCTCTACGCCAGCCGCTCGGAGAATACGAATCCCGCCAATCTCAACGGCCAGCAACTCTGGCAGGACGGCAAACAGGATGAGTTCGGCGTAAAATCCAGTTTCCTCAAAGACCGCCTCGCTCTGACCGCCGCGTATTTCAAGATCTCCCAATCGAACATCTCGGCGGCGAATCCCGCCTACCAACAGGACCCGCTCCATCAGCCGCAGTACCTGATCTCGGATATCAAGGAGCACGGCACCGAATTCGAGCTCACGGGCGGTTTGACCAAAAATCTTTCGGTGATGGGCAGCCTCACGCTCCTGCACCAGCGTGACTCGTTGGGCCGCCACGTCATCATGGTGCCGGACCGGGCTTGGGCGTTGCTTCTGAATTATCGCTTCACCGACGGCGCATTGAAGGGCCTGTCCGCTTTCGTCGGCACCACCTTCGTCAGCCGGCGCGCCGGTGATATCCCTTCGCCCGCCTTCACCCCGCTCGGCGTCCCGACACAGGTCAGCTACTTCCTGCCGTCGCTGCAATTGTGGAGCCTGGGCGCCCGGTACGTCTGGAATAAACGGATCACGACCGCGCTGAACGTGGACAATGTATTTGATAAAAAATACATCGGTTTGTCGTCGGGCCGCTTTCTCGGTGGCGTCGGCACGCCGTTGAACGTCCGGCTCATGACCACGTATTCGTTTTAGGGTTGAGGAAATGGTTTAACGCGTAGGCAGCGAGCTTGCTCGCGCATCGAGAGCGCCCGCGAGCGGGCTGCCTACTAACGGCCCGCGCGACGTCGATGCTATTTCCCACTCCGCCGCTCCTCGTTTTTCTCCGATGAAAGGCATTGCTTCCTGCCTCCTCGCTTTTGCTGCCGCGCTGCACGTCACGGCCGAAGCACCGAGTTTCACGATCGATGGCGTGTTGCGCGGGCTGGCAAAATCATATCCAAATGCATCGCGCGTTTCCGACGCAACGCCGCCAGGCATCGTCGCCCGAGAGAATTTATCCTACGTCGAACATGAAGGCCAGCCGCTGCAACTCGACCTCTATCGGCCGACAGGCCACGAGAAACTGCCGGCCGTTTTGATCGTGCACGGCGGCGGTTGGATTGTCGGTGACCGCACGATGGAACGCCCGTTTGCCAAACAACTCGCGCTCCGCGGCTACGTGGCCGCGCCGGTCTCCTACCCTCTCGGCCATGCGGGGCGTTTTCCCGCACCGATCCACGACCTGAAAACCGCGGTTCGCTGGTTGCGGGCGCATGCCGCGGAATACGACATCGATCCGGCGCATATCGCGATCATCGGCGGATCCGCAGGCGGCACCCTCGCCACGATGGTTGGTGCGACCAACGGTCAGCGCGACGCCGACGCCAGCAATGCGCCATCTGTCCCCTCGAGCGACGTGCAGGCCGTCGTTGATATCGATGGCACCGTCACGTTCATGGACAACGCGCTCATCCAACAATCGGAGACGCAGCCGAGCCCGTATTGGGAATATGTGCACGGGCCGTACAACGAGAATCGCGCCGTCTGGGTGGCAGCGTCGCCCCTCAATTATGTCACGCGCCGCAGTGCCCCCACGCTGTTCATCAAAAGCACCGTCAAGCAGCCGATTCTCGTCGGCCGGGAGGAAATGGCCGAGCGGCTGCGAATCCTCGGCGTCGAGGCGCAGGAAGTTCAAATTCCGGATACGCCGCATCCGTTCTGGCTGGTCCATCCTTGGTTCGAACGCGTCGTCGCGGAGACCGACCGTTTCTTGCGGCAACAACTAAAGTAACGATGCTCCACCGACGTTTTATCTTTCTGGTGACGCTGCTCTGGACGACCGTCTTCACATGCGCAAGCCAGCCGGCAGTGAACGCCGCGTCGGCTGTTTCTACGGTGGTAGCGCTCGATGGGACGGGGATGTTCAAGTCGATCCAGGAAGCGATCAACGCCGCTCCGCAACTCACAGAGCCAACCGAGACCTGGACGATCCGAATCAAACCCGGAGTCTATCGTGAATTGATCTACGTGATGCGCGAAAAACGCTTCATCCGGCTCATCGGCGACGATGCCGGGCAAACGAAAATTGTCGGCGGGCTCTATGCCGGCATGATAGGGAGGGATGGACAGCCGATTGGAACATTTCGTACGCCAACACTCTGGATCGATGCCGATGATTTCGCCGTTGAAAATCTCACCATCGAGAACGACGCGGGTGCGGTCGGTCAGGCGCTCGCGCTGCGCGTTGACGGCGATCGAGTCAAATTTTCGGGCTGCCGTTTTCTCGGCTGGCAGGACACGATTCTGAGCAATCGTGGGCGGCACTATTTCGAAAATTGTCTCATCACGGGCGCAGTTGATTTCATTTTCGGAGGTGGGACGGCATTCTTCCAATCGTGCGAGATTCTGTGCGTTGGCGATGGCTTCATCACTGCGGCATCGACCCTGCCTTACGACGAGTACGGTTTTGTTTTTGCCGACTGCCGGATCCGCGGGACGAATCCGACCGTTCGCACTTATCTCGGACGCCCATGGCGTTCGTTTGCCACCGTAACCTTCCAAAACACCGAAATGTCAGAGGTGGTATCCGCGGAAGGCTGGCACAATTGGGACCGCCCTGATCGAGAAAAGACGGCTCGATTTTTCGAGATCGCCAGCCACGGTGTCGGAGCCAAAAGCGACCAACGTGTTCCATGGGCACACACGGTGGAAACGAGCGGTAACGCCGCTCTGCTGACTCCGAACGCCGTACTGGCTGGACACGATCATTGGGCGCCCGCGCGTCATTGAACTTCAATTACGCTGAACAAGGTCGGAATCCCGCGCTGTTTGGTGTAGGTCGCGCGCTCGCCGCGCAACGGGTTCGCGACGCGAACGTGGCGCGGCGAGCGCGCAACCTACAGTTCGATCCGGGATCGTTGAGTTTTCACACCGACCACAACTGCACCAAAGCCGCGGTGCCCGCCGGAATTCCATGTGTTGCATCAACCATTTGAATGGCCCCGAGAGTCCATGACAGTTTTTCGAAACGGCAACGTCGCAGGAGCAAAGGCACAATCCGCTCGTCGTATCGATCATCCTGTAGCGCCTACGTCAGCTCTCGGCGAACCCAGCAGCTGCTGCGCCTGTTTTCGGTCGCCGACGGCATGGCTGATGAACACCCTCATAGATCTACAAAAGCGCGTTCGCCGGGCCGAGCAAGCGAAGACGCGACTGGACGTTCGGTCCCCTGAGGTAGATTTTCGTAAGCAGCACTCCATGAAAATCTCCACCTTACTGATTCCGTTCTGGCTCTTGACCATCAGCCTCATCGCGGCCGGACCCAAGCCCGACACCGTCGTCGCCGCCGACGGATCCGGCCAGTACACCTCGCTGCAAGAGGCCATCAGCGCGGCGCCGATGAAGACCGATCCCGCAACCCCGCGCTGGGTCATTCTCGTCAAACCGGGCACGTACCATGAGCGCATCTACGTGCAGCGCGAACGTGGCAATATCCACGTGCTCGGCGAAGATGCCGCCACAACGATTGTCTCCTATAACCTGAACGCGAATCTCCCCGGCCCCGACGGCAAACCGATTGGAACGTTTCGAACCCCAACGGTGCAGATCGACGGCGATGGGATGATCTGGGAAAATATCACGCTCGCCAATACTGCCGGCCCCGTCGGCCAGGCGCTCGCGCTTCGCGCTGACGGCGATCGGCAACGTGTTCTCAGGCGGCGCCAACATGTAGGTGGCTCCGGCCGCGAGACATGCGGTCCCGGTGTCGTTGGTGTAGTCGATCGCTGGATTTGCACTGCGGGCTCACTCGATCC
>DAITQE010000181.1:0-618 GCA_036833235.1 Opitutus sp. | reverse complement strand
CGTTCCGCCACTGCCGTTTCCTTGGCTGGCAGGACACGATTCTTGTGAATCGCGGCCGGCATTATTTCGAAGACTGTTACATCGAAGGGCACGTGGATTTTATTTTCGGCGCAGCGACCGTTTACTTTTCGCGCTGCCACATCCACTGCCTCCGTGACGGCTACATCACCGCCGCGTCCACGCCAAAGGATCAGCCGTACGGATACGTCTTCGCCGACTGCAAAATTACCGGCGAGCCGGGCGTAAAAACCTATCTCGGACGTCCCTGGCGCGACTACGCAAAAACTATTTTCCTCCGCACCGAAATGTCGGATACGGTGCGTCCGGCAGGCTGGCACAATTGGGGCAAACCCCACGCGGAGCATTCGACGTTTTACGCCGAATTCGGCAGCACCGGACCCGGCGGAGCCGCCGGTAACCGCGTCGCATGGGCCAAGACTCTCACGGCCGCTGAGGCTGATGCGCTCACCCCCGAAAAAGTTCTGGCCGGTGACGATCATTGGAATCCTCGGTAACGCGAGTGCGGCACGAGCCCACTCCGGATTTGACCGGTAGCGTGCTCGCCGCGCAAAGAGTCCGCGACCGCAAACGTAGCGCGGCAAGCACGCTACCTACGCC
>DAITQE010000180.1:0-6931 GCA_036833235.1 Opitutus sp. | reverse complement strand
GAGCGGGGTGTCCGCCGAAAGCGGGGCCAGATCTTTTTCGAGCCAGTCGAGCTGCTCGCCGCCCATGAGACCGAGACCGCCTTCCGTTACGCCTTGCACGTTCACGAGCCCGACAAAATGGACGCCTTTCTGATCGAAGCTGAACCAGCCGGAGCCTCGCGTGCCTTTGCCGAAACGTTCGCGATACTGCGCGCCGTTGTCGTTCAGGATGTCGTGCTCCCCCGGCACGTAGAAAACCTGCCTCGTGCGGCAGTCCTTCATCATCTGCTCGAGTCCGTCGAACTCCTCCGCCTCGGCGAGATGCGTGAGATCGCCAGTATGCAACATGAATTCAGGGGCCACCGGCAGCGCGTTGATCCGCGCGATCGTCTCGCGAAATGTTGCCGCAACGTCCCTGTTCGCCGGTTTGTTGAAACCGATATGGCTGTCGCTGATCTGCACGAAATTCAACGTACCCGCCGGCGCGGCGAGCGTGGGTATCCCGGGTGCGGTCTGACCAAGCGCTCGGGAGGAAAGCACGCCGGCGCTCACGGACCAAAGCACCCCGGTGCCGGCCCAAGCCATGCATTTTAAAAAGCCGCGCCGGTCGATGCCGTCGGTGCTGTGATCGTGGACAATGTGGTTGTTCATAGAGAAGGCTTCAGAGGAAAAACGCGGGCACTTCCGGCCCTTTGCCGTTGAATACTCCCGCGCGGGTCGAATTATTCCGTCCGCCCCCGGAAAATTCTTTTTTCTTCCGCGCGGGAATAAAACCCAGGTCCCGCGCGTATTAATCCAGATGGAAGACCCCGCACCGCCCGTGCCGTCGGCTTTCGAGCAAACGATGCTGCCTCATCTGGACGCCGCCTATAATTTTGCGCGCTGGCTGTTGCGCCACGAGCAGGATGCCGAGGATGCAGTGCAGGACGCCTTCCTTCGCGCACATCAAGCGTTCAGCCGTTTCCGCGGCGGCGACGGTCGCGCCTGGCTGCTCACCATCGTCCGAAACGTTTGTTATTCGCGTCTGCGCGAGCAACGCCGCACGGTGTCGACCGAGCCGTTCGAGGACGAAGCCCATGGCTCGACACATGATCCAGCCGAGGCCAACCGGATCGTCTGGCGCGAGACGAAGGCCCTCCAGTTGCAGCAAGCGCTCGACCGCCTCCCCGCCGAATTTCGCGAAATGATCGTACTCCACGAACTGGAAGGCCTCGCCTATCGCGAAATCGCTGCGGTCGCCGAAATTCCAATCGGTACTGTGATGTCGCGACTCGCCCGCGCACGGCAAAAATTACAGATCGAGCTGCTCGCCCTCGCCGAGAAGGAGTCAACTCATGGACTGTAACGAAACCCGCCGGCTCCTCGACGCGGAGGTCGATGACGAACTCGATCTCGTCCGCCATCTCGAGTTCGCCGAGCATCTACGCACCTGCCGAGACTGTGCCCGCTTGGCAGCGAACGCCCGCGCCTGCCGCACCGCGCTGCGCGAGAGTCTGCCACGCTTCACGGCGTCTCCACAATTACATGACAAGATCCGGGCAACACCTCCCCCCGCCTCGGTCCCGACGGCGAAGCGCGCAAACGTTTTCTCGTGGTGGCAGGTCACCGGTCTCGCGGCCTCGATCGCCTTCGCAACGTTCATCGGTTTCAGATGGGGCAGCTCGCGCGCATACACCAGCCGTCTCGTTGACGAAGCCGTCTCGGACCATGTTCGATCGCTTCAGGCGAACCACCTCACTGACGTTGCCTCGACCGATCAGCACACCGTAAAGCCGTGGTTTGCGGGCAAGCTCGATTTCTCGCCCCCTGTGGTCGATCTGGCCGCCGCTGGTTTTCCCCTGATCGGAGGCCGGCTCGAACACCTCGATGGCCGTCCCGCGGCCGCGCTCGTTTTCCGTCGGCGTCAGCACACCATTAATCTCTTCGTGTGGCCGGCGGGCGGCCGAGAGCCCTCCTCGTATCGGGATACCCGCAACGGCTACCATACCGAGCTGTGGTCAGAGGCCGGACTCGACTTTCTCGCCGTCTCCGAAATTCCAGCGAGCGAGCTCACGCAGTTCGTCGAAATTTTCCGAAAGCGCTCGCGTTGAGTCGTGAGCCATGGATTAGGAAACAACTGCCACCTGGCAGCGGCCTACTCTCTGCCGTCGCGTTTCTTCTTTTCCTTGGGCGGCACAATGAGCACGGGACACGGGGCGCGGAGAAGAACTCCATGCGTCGTGCTGCCGACCAGCAGATCGTAGAACGCCGTGTGTCCGTGGGAGCCCATCACAATATAATCCGCCGCCTTTTCCCGGGCGTGCCGCAGAATTTGCGTAACGGGTGCTCCCGCATCCTGAACCGTCTCGCTCGTTATGCCATCGCGCTCGAGCCGGTCTCTCAGATTTTCAAGATGCCGCGCTGCCGCTTTTTCACTGATGGCCGTGATTTCAGCGAGGTTATCGAGCGCTGGTGCATACTCGCTGGTAATCACCGGCGGTTGCACGACGGTCAGGAGAACCACCCGACCTTTCGCGGCCCGGGCCAGCTCGGCAGCCTCGACCACCACCGATTCGCTCATGCTGGATGAATCAACCGCCGCGATGATCGTTTTCATCGCTCACCTTAGCGAAAATCCACGAGATTGCCACGACAAGAAATACATCGAGGTTCTCCGGATTCATTTCGCCTCACCTCTCGATAATTCCCCAAGAAGAGACGATGGCCGGTAGGGCGCGGACTCCGCTCCGCGCCCCCAGCCACCGTTAGTACTCGCGGCGGCGAAGGGACTCGACGCCCTACCGGAGGATCAACCACTTCACGTCGCGATGCGACTGCCTCTGATCGCCTCCCACAAGTCAAAGGGCGTGGCCGATCCGAGATGTAATTGAGCAATGGAGACGTAGGAGCAAAGGCGTTGGCGGTGCCGTTCCGCAATCTCGAATCACCCGTGATCTCCATGGGGGTTTCCCTTAACGGACGAGGAGGGCTCATCGTCCACGCCACATAAACGTCCTGCCGAAAGGAAGATGGAGCTTCGCCGCGAACCAGTGCGTTTCGAAGAACCTTCGGTGAACTTAACGACTTAAGTAAACGCTCCGTTGTGATGACGCCACCGTTCGCAAGGGCCATGCCTGGCCTATCCCAACTTCCCCAAGTTCCCTCTGTCGGGCCCGGCTCTCATACCGCCGGACCGACTTTCTTTTCCAGCCCCACCGCGCGTCATCACCCCCTAAATTAGTCTTCACCATGAAAACCCCTGCATCGATTCACGCCATCGGCGCGCTCGCCGTTGTCCTCGCCACCCCGTCCTTCGCCACCACCGCCAGCAGTCTTTCCAGCTTTTACGGTTTGGAGGAACCAAGCGTGATCTACTATCCAGACACAAACTCCTTTGTCACCGGTGACACCTTCCCGAACATCCAGGACGAAGGCGGCGGAGTATTCAAATTCGAGTTACGTTACAATCCCGGCACCGACGGCACCGCGACGCCGTGGTGGGATGGCGATCGCACCAGTACCAAAACGAAGGACCGTGGCCGCGCCGAAGTGAAGGGACTCGGTCCACATCTGTTCCCAAACGAGACGCTCGACTTCGTCTCAACCTGGCGTACGAGCGGAAATTTTCAAAATACGACCCACTTCTGCCACATCTGGCAGGGCTATGGCGTGAGGGGCCAAAGCTCGGTGTCGTTTCTCGCCCAAATGACGCTCGAGGGAGATCCGGATGAAGCGCGAGTGCATGTCTATCCGGGTGGCGCGGCGACCGGCCGGGATACGCTCGCTCGCAGCTTCACGTATGTCCCGGGCACATGGATGACGACCAACATTGAAATCTATTCGGCTGATGTTGGCGGTTATTGCGCCGTTTCGATCAACGGCGACAAACTAACTGGAATTACGAATCTCAGGACAACCGTCATCAACGCCGACAGCGTCCGCCCAAAATGGGGCCTGTATCGCTACTTTCAGACCGGGTGGAATCTCGGTGATGAGTACGTCGAGCATGCCAACGTGCAGTCGAACAACGTGAGCAGCACCAACGAAGGCGACTTCAGCTTCGCCATCGCTCAAAACTCCCAAACCGTGGCGCCCGGATCGAAAGCGACGTATGAGTTGACCGGCACGCTGTCGAGTGGGCTCAGTGGTCGCGCGAACCTGAGCGTGAGCGGATTGCCGGCGGATGCAGTTGGCCGGTTCAGTCCCGCATCGATTGGCGGCTTGAGTTCATCAACGCTGACCGTGACGACTCGAAGCGACACACCTCCGGGGACCTATGCGCTCACGATCACGGGCTCGAGCGACCGGCTGACCCTTTCGACAAACGTTACCTTGGTCGTGCAATAACGTTCCAACGACCTCGCTGCATCGAGTCCATCGGACAACGACGAAGGCAATGAACTCGAGGCGAACGCATGCTGGCCGCTCGCGCCCGGAACGCACGGGTGATCGCGACGAAAGGTCACTCGCAACCGCAACCGGAGGGAAGCGCGCCGCCGTTTCAGGTGTGGTTCTGTTCGCCGCAGGTCTGATTGTGCGGACGCTTTTGCGACCCGCGGTTGAGGAACGGTGGGCGACACGCGGTCCGGCGTCGGCGTCGGCACCGGCCTCGTTGGCAGGCCCGAGCCGCGTATTTGAGGCAGCACGACAGCCTGTCGTCGGTGCTGCCGCACCGCGGTTGCCGTCCAACGCGGACGAGGACCTTGAAGCCGCGCTTGCCACTGGAGCCGCGGACGTGGTTCGGGCGCGGCTTGGTTCCTGGACGGCCCGCGATCCAGCCGCGGCATGGGCGTGGGCGCTTGCGCATCGCGGCAACTTTGCTGGCGGCGTCTCACCGATGCGGCTGGTGCTCGCCCGCATTGCCGCTTTTGCACCCGAACAGGTGGCGGCGTTTACCAATGACGCTTTCGATCGCGAAGTGGCGAACGCAGCGGTCGAGGCGTTGTTGGATGTCGAGGCCATCGATGTGGCGGAACAGACATTGCGACAGTGGATGCTGGACGGGCGGACGCGTCCGCGGCTCGACAACGTGCCGTTCGAAAAAATCGCGCTGGCACTCGAGCGCCGCTCTTCGGCCGAAGCGGCCGCGTGGTTGCAATCGCTGCCGATTTCAGAGCCGCGTAATTTCGCCATGGCTACGTTTGCAGCCAACTGGTCCCAACGCGACCCGGCCGCTGCGATGCGCTGGGCTGCGGGTCTGGCACCAGCCGATGGCCGGGCGGATGCGATGGAACGCGTCTTCGCAAGGTGGAGCTCTCGCGATCTCGTCGCAGCGGCGGCTTGGGTGGCCGAAAACGAGTCGGATCCACTGGCCGACACGCTGATCGCCAATCTCGCCGGCGACTCACCGCTCGGGTGGGAAAATCCGCAAGTCGCGCAACGCTGGGCGGGATTGATCGAAAATCCGAACGCCCGCAAATCGCTCGAGGGATTATTGCGCCAGCGCAGCACGGCGCCGACAGAGTAAGTCTTGGCCGCTCGTTTCGACTCGCTCACGATTTCCGGGCGTGAAACTTTCGATTCCTTTCAATGCGGCCGCTCAATTTCCCACGCTTCTTTCACCTCAACCCCAGCCAATCGATCCCCTACGGCATACTGGTCATCAGCGTTGTGCTGCTTGGGTTGATGATGAGTTGGATGACCTGGGGGTCCACGTTCTACCAACGCGTGCTGCCTTTTTACGACTCGCTATCATATCAGCAGGATTACCTCGCGATTGTTCACCAGAACGCCGCGGAAGGCCCGGCAAAGACTCTGGCCGCAGTATGGAATGAGCCGAACAGCCGCGTTGTGCTGTTCAAGTTTTGGGCGGCTGCCTTCGGTGGGCTGCTCCCTGATAGCAATGAAGGACTCTATCTTTACCTCTACGCGGTGCATGGTGCAGCGATCCTGGCGCTGGCGTTCGTTACGTGGCGCCTCTCTGGTTCGCTCTTTCTGGCTCTGTGGGCATTCGCGGCCTGGCTGTCCTCCGGACCATTTTCGCGAACCGTCTCAGGGGTGTTGGACCAGCGGATGGATTTAGCCAGCTCTTCGTTCTGCCTTCTGGTGGCGGCCCTGGCGCTGTTCTGGTCGCGTGCTCCATCGATCACCCGATCGTTGCTTCTGGGCATCGCGACCGCGCTCGCCATCTTACACCGGCCCGTAATGGCTGCAACGATCGCGGCGCCTGTCGCACTATTTGCGATACGCGGAATTATTCGAAGGCGCGACGGTACACGTTTCTGGCTCACGCATGCCACCATCGCGCTCGCGCCTGTGGCTCTCTTCGCCGTTCCGTGGCTGTTGAGCCACTATCGCTCGCTTTATGCTTACTATGTGGTCGCGAACGTCGACGTGGGAAGTGCGAGCACGATGCGAGCCGCAGCGGTTTACAACTTTGGGGAATTTGCCAGCGCGGCAGGTTCTCCCTATGCGCTTTTGCTCGCCGCCGGAGCGGCATGGGCCGTTTTTTTTCGACGCATCGAGTGGCTTGAGGTCCTTGCCCTGGTTGTTGCCGCGACGGTTCCGCTCGCCCTGCTCATCGCCTCGCGTTCGGTGGGCAACTTTCTCGTGTGTCAGACGTCGTTGGGGCTCCCCGCACTCCTATTGGCCTGCACCCAACCGAAGGATCAAAGCCGGCCGGGCGAGAATCTCGCGTGGGTCATGCTCGGAACGATCGTGTTGGTGAATACCGCCGTGGGATCGCTGCGCACGATCAGGTACGGAGTCGCAGCGGTGCGCGCAGAAACCCGCGTCGAAGCTCTCCAGGCGCTGGTTCAAATCGCTTCGGCTCAGCCCGGTGGAAAGCGGCTGGGTGGCTTTCAAGCTTTTCCAGTGGACCCCGTCGGCCTCACCACGTTGGCGAGAGAGCAGCATATCGATTTGCAACCCGGTCCAATGGCTTTTCATCCGCCGCATTTCGGCATCGCAAACGCGGCCGTATCGACAATCTCAGAACCCGAGCTTCGCGCGGCGATCACAAAAACTGTTGGGT
>DAITQE010000179.1:5177-6935 GCA_036833235.1 Opitutus sp. | reverse complement strand
CCCTCAACCAGGGCGTGCCCTTCGGTATCGAGCACCGTGATCGCGAATTCATCGGTCGCCCACCGCCGATCCTGCAAATCTGCGCCATGGGGAATCTCCGTTTGCTGGTCGGCGTTTTCCTTCGGAATGCGGTAGAAATCCGGGAAGGTCGGATCCTTGAGCTCAAAGGCGGACGTGACCAGTTTCGAGGCCCCGCCGCCGATATCGAGCGTATCGTTGTAAGCGCGGGAGAGCGGCGTGTTGATCAGCGTCCAGTTGACGTCGTCAATCCCATCGGGCAGCGAACTCGGTTTGAAACTGACGCGGTAATGAGTCGCGAGGGCGGGATCGGGCAGGTTGAAACCGAAATTGCCGTGCAGCACGAGTTGCCCGCCGAACGGCCGGGCGTACGTGCCGCTGTTGATTGGCGTGCCGGACGCGTCGATCGTGCTGTCGCCGAAGTCGAGACCGGATACCACGCCGGTCGTCACGTCGATCAATGGTAACCATCCGCTCGTGCCGACGCGGGTGATCTCCAGGAAACGACCGGTGATCGGTCGGCAACCTGAAACGCGGCCATCGGTGGTTTTCAATACGACCTCGGTGCCGCAGGCGTAATCCCAAAACGTGCCGCTGCACAATGACGGCCGATAAATCGTCACCCAATTCGTGTTGTAGAGATACTCGACCCAAAAATAGAGATCGGGCTTTTCGTTGCAGTCGTGGAGTAGCCAGGTGTCGAAGCGACCGTGATCGTCGACATCGACGACGCGAATCTCCTGACAAGTGTAGAGCAGGTGACACCAGTCGAAATAAGGTATCAGCGGTTTGAGTTCATCGATGTGATCTGAAATGGCGCGACGCAAAAGGTCAGTCGATTCACTCTGGAGTTTGAAGCGAAAAGCAGGACTGAGGAGATCGGTGGACATCTGCAGTTTCGTGGCGGCGGTGCGTGAAGCAACTGGCGGAGCGGCGTTCAGCGCCATCGTCATCGCTTCCTGGGAATGCGCACGCTCGGCCACGGGACCGATCGGGTCAGGTGGAAATGGCGGGACGACGAGGATTGGCTCGAGCAGGTCCGCGCGAATGCGCAGGATAACGCTGTCGGGCAGCGGCCAAATGACCAGTGGCTTGACCCGGCAAATGTGGACGCGCGCCGGGCATACGGGCAGAGTAAAGCAATACGGGTGCGGCGGACACGGCGGGAGAAACGGTGCGGTGAAGCAGAACGGATCCTTGAGCCAGTAACAGAAGTCTTTTTCCACGCGCCCGCGGATTCGGCAAAAGCAGAGCGGCCACTTGGGCCAGAACTCGACTGGAATGGCGGCGATCTGTTGAATCTTATTTTTTGCATCGAGTCTCAGCGCCGGCTCGTAGGCGTTGAAGTCGCGCAGCTCATCGAGGGTGGGGCGTTGGTTTTTGTCCGGCAGCTCCGGAGCGATGAGGATGCGCGCGCCGTGAAGTGACTCGGCCTCGGCTTTGAATTTGAAAATTCCTTTTTCGTCGACGCTTTGGCTTTCGATCGTCTCGCCGTCAGGATTGACGAGATAGGCAAAAAGGGCCGGCGCGTCCGCTGGCCGTCCTTCGGGATTCAATTGAAATGTCATCTCATTCATCTGGGTCATTTTCATTTTTTATTTGTTTCGCTGTCGCTGCTGTGCGGGGGTTGTGCATGGAAAACGGATACAGTTTGTGCTGTCAGAAATTCGAGTCCGACGGGAAGATGTGATTGAGGAGACCAGCGACGGGGCTGGCTTCATTCCCACCGCTGGAACCCAC
>DAITQE010000179.1:0-5167 GCA_036833235.1 Opitutus sp. | reverse complement strand
CTGCAGGCGCGCACGCCTGTCAGGTGGGAGGTGAGATGCTCATTCTCCAAAGCGAAATTTCTCGTGCGAAACGATCACGCGCTTGCGGACACGTCATAGGCCGCGGAGCGGCGACGAAACCTCGATCGATAGAACGAATGGCCACAGAAGGCCCAACGAACGGAAAAAACGCGTCGGCTTCTTGTGCCTTTTGCGCTTTCTGTGGCCAGCCGGAGCGCGCGTGTTACTGCGACGTGTTGTCCGGGAGTTCCGGCGGCGAATCCGAGATTCGGGCGGGAGCCGGGTCTTGCGGCGCTAGACGGCGGAGGACATGCAACCGTTCGAGCAGACTTTCCCAGCAATCGCCGAGCGACTCGGATTGCCCGCCATTATTTTCTGTGGGCGACGGATGACTGCTGAGTTCCGCGGGCGAAGGCACCGATGATTCGGATGGAAAAGAAACGTGTTTCGTCGAGCTTGGCATATAGATAAAAAAATCGCGATCGGGACGTGCTGCTTGCGCGCTGGGGCGAAGGTAGGGAGACGTGGCGCGGCGAGCACGCCACCTACAATGTTCTGTTGATCAGGTTGGCCGCGGTTTTGATCACTAATCGACGTCGGAGATCGGGCGTTATTGCGGCGTGTTGTCGGGGCACGTCGACGGCAAGTCCGAGATCCTGGCCCCGAACTGCGCCTGTGACGTCTGGCGCTGGAATTCGTGCAGCAAATCGAACAAACCCTCGGTTACTTCGCCGGGCGAATCGGATCGTTCACGGATGTTCTTAACGGAGAGCGGACCATTCTTAAGGTGCGCGACGGCCGCTCCGTGGACGCCGTGCGGGGCGCTCGATTTCGGCTGTTCGTGTGCGCGTTGCGGGCTGGACTTGGAGGAGGATTTTCTCGCGCGGCGGGTGTCACGGAATTGCGCGACCAGACACGGCATGGTCAGAAAGATTATTTTCAGATCCAGCCAGAATGAAAATTTGCGAGCGTACTGGATATCGAGACGGATCATTTGCTCGAACGTAGTCCGATTCTTGCCGGAAACCTGCCAGAGTCCCGTCAGCCCCGGCAACGCGTCGCAGCGCTGGCGCTGCCATGATACGTATTGCTCAAATTCAGAGGGAATACACGGACGCGGCCCCACGAGGCTCATTTCGCCTCGAAGCACGTTGATGAGCTGCGGTAGTTCGTCCAATCCGGAGGCTCGCAGCAGCCAGCCTAGCGGGATCAGCCGCGGATCACCGCGACTGTCGAGTTTGACCATCGGGGCGTTCGTGCGAATCAATTCATGGCAGTAGTTTTGGTGGACAGAGCTATCGGCGCCGACCCGCATGGTGCGGAATTTATAGATTTTGAAGCGACGGCCCATGTAGCCGATTCGCTCCTGCCGAAAGAAGACAGGCCCGGGAGAAACGCGTTTGGTCAGGACGATCATCGCCAAGGTGCACAACCCGAGAAACGGCAGCGTCACGATACAACCGGCGAGATCGATGGCGCGCTTCCAGCGCGGGAGAGGAATTCCTGGAGCGCCCAATCCAGAACTCACCGGAATGATTAGACTGGCCGCAGGACGGTCGGCGTTCGCCGGTTGTTTCGATACGCGCGCTTTTGGAGACATGGTCGGTGAAAAGGATCGCTCTACCTGATCATGCGTGGCTCGGAACGCGCCGCCCGCAGGCGACAGCGCGGGTTTGAAGCCGATGGTGCCGGTCGATCGATGGGGGAGAAAACGCGTGTTCATTGAGCATGGACGATAGGGGGAAGTGGGTGTGTTCATCCTCCAAAGCGGGATTTTCCGCCGGAACCGATCGTCCAGCTGGATTATTTTTATGGCGTTGGTGTCTCGCAGCGTCTCCCGCCGACGATCCATCATGGGCTTAATGTCGCCGTTCACGACGTAGTGCGGTCAGCCTGACCGCACTGAACACGGGGCAGGCTGCCCGTGCTACGGGTTCCGATACCCCGGCGAACTTCCTCTGACGCAATTCTACCGGCTCGCGCTGCCGCCGCTTCGCAACTGCTTTATCTCGTTAAAAAGCCAGGCGCGGGCGTAGCTCCAGTCGCGGCGCGCGGTTGGCTCGGAGATTCCGAGCACCATGGCCGCATCCTTCAACGTGAGGCCGACGAAATAACACTGTTTGACCAGCTCGGCTTTGCGTGCGTCGTGTCGCGCCAACGCGTCGAGGGCTTCATGGACGTCGAGCAATTCGTCATCGTCCGCTCCGGGCGACGCGATCACGTTGTCAAGGGCGTCGGCGCTGGTGCGCATGAAGTCGCCACCGTGGCGTTGCGCCAGACGGCGTCGGGCGCGATCGATGAGGATGCGCCGCATCGCCTCGGCGGCGGAAGCGAAAAAATGAGCGCGGTTTTGCCAATCGGGTTGGGCCTCACCGCCGAGCCGCAGCCAAGCTTCATGGACGAGCGCCGTGGGCTGCAGGGTTTGACCCGCGGCCTCGTTCGCCATTTTGGATGCTGCCAGTTTCCGCAGCTCCTCGTAAACAAGCGGCAACAACTGATCGGCCGCCTGAGCATCGCCCCGCTCGATTTTCTCCAGAACTAGAGTGATGTCAGACACGTGAGGCGGGGGACAAAAACAGGCCGAAGATCGAAACACCAGATTCTATAAGCCGTCATTGGGACTCATAGAAAACGGCCGGATTCGGGCTGCAGATGGGGAACCACAAAGGCGCAGAGGCGCAAAGAACGTGCCGTAGGACCGTTTCTCTGGGTCTTCGTGTCTTCTGTTTCGATAACATGCTGGTGTCTGCACACCGGAGTTTTCCAAATTGGTTAATCGAACTCGTGGACGATGCCCGGATCGATGATGCCAATCTTTCCGTCCGATCCACGCTGAACGATCACAGAAAATTTATAACGAACGCATTTCGTTTTGTCCTTGTAGCTATCGGTGATCATTAGCGTCTGTCGGCGCATGTAGATTTCGCTCTGCGGAAAATTCAGCAGACCCAGTCGTTGCTCATCACTGGTGTTACGATCTCCTTCACGCACATAGGTAATGCCAACAGGAAAATAACGGGTTTTCCCTCTCCGGGCCGAGGTGATTGTGAATCGGAGTATTGCCCCTGGTGGCTTAATATAAATGTCATTGCCCCTGATCTCGGCAAGTGGGTCGTTCTTCGGTAATGTCATGATGTAGTCCGTGCCGCGCCCTCCGCGTCCGTCGCTCGCGCCGCGCAATGCATCAGATGCGAGGACATCCTTGAATTTAGTGACCGCGATCGTGACATCGATCGTATGCCGTTTTTTTGCGGGAATCTTGGCGACTGGAGTTTTCATCTTTTATTTTAGGACCTTGCTTTCTGACGGGAACTGCGTGCTTAGGCTATAATTCTGGACTTGAGGGTCGGGTGGCGTCGAGCCGATTTGCTTCGGGCCAAGGGTCAAGCGGGACGTAGCCAAGCTGATTGAGCTGCGTGATCATGGCGCGCGCGACGTCCATCCGCCCGAGGTGGACCGCTGCTCGTATTGCCGGATCGAGCAATCGCCAGTCGTGTGTGCCGGGCAGCCGGGCGGCGAGCAACTCTGTGGCGCGTTCCCAACGGCGGCGGGCCGTATCGGCGTCGCCGCTTTGGAGAGCAATTTCCCCCATCACGATAGAGGCCAGGGCACATTCTCCCACATCGGCGTCGGATACACGCCCGTCGTGGAGCAATTTCTCACTGAGCTCCACTGCGCGTTCTGCGGCCGTTGGCGCACCCGGCCGGCCAGCGGAGACGTCCAATTGAGCCTCCATTCTTGACGCCCAAGCCGTCCATCGTGCAAGCACCCGATCCGACGGCTCGGCTGCAGAAAGCTTTTCGAGTTGGGGCCGGACTTCATCGATCAGGTGCAGAGCTCCGCCCCAATCTCCCTGATGTCGAATCAGAGCCGTCTCCAGCAGGCGGGCACGCAGGTAGCCGATCTGCCAGTGCCGGTTGGACGGGTCGTGTGCAACCACTTCATCGAGCAGCTCTCGCGCGGTTTTGAGTTTTTCACGCGCATCGGCGAACCGTCCCATTGCGAGGAGAACGTCGACTTGATACAATTGGGTGTCGCCTAGTCGAAACCTCCAACGCGCCGTGCGGGGCTCGGCCAAAATGAGTCCTTCGAGTTGAGCGGCCTGAGCGGCATATTGCTTCAAGGCTTCGGGAAATTCGCCCTGCTGCGAAGCCATGCCGCCAAGCCACGAGTGCGCGTCCGCGATTCGAAAGCGAATCTCAAGGTCGCTGGGATTTGAGGCGGCCATTTTTTCCAACGTCGTCAGTTCCGCCAGGAACCCGGCACGGGCCGCCACGAATTCGCCGCGTTCCTTGGCGAGCGCGGCTAGGTTGTGTTTGCCATAGGCGAGTTCGCTCTGCCACTCCGGGCGCGCCGGATCGAGCGCCACCAGGGCAACGCAGGTGTCGTGATAACGCTTCAGCCAGTCAGCAGCCCCAGCGAACTCGCCACGCTTCCACTGGACAAAACCATTCCAATATTCTGCCTGGCCGCGTTCGAAGAGGATGTCTCCATCTTTCGGATGCCGTGCCACGAGTGCAGACGCGCGATCGTAGGCTTCCGTAAATGCGGCCTGCGCTTCGGGATACCGGGCCTGGTCCATGCGGATTTCGCCGATCTGGCTGAGGGCCTTCGCATAGCGGGCGAGCGTGGAATCATCCAGTCCGTTGGCTTTTCGCGAGGCGAAATAGGCCATCGCCTTGTCGCCCACGGAATCGAGCACGTCGAGACGGCCGACCTTCGCCAGTTGCGCGCGCAGATCTCCGATCATGAATCCAAGCAGATCCTCGGCACGCGCGCGTTCTTCCAACGCCGTGGCGCGTTCGGCGGCGGCCACGCGTTCGGCGCGTCGGGCACGAAGCGCCTGCGCGGTGCTGATCACCGTGCCGGCAACGAGAGCGAGGATTACCAGGCCGGCGGCGGCGAAGACGAGGCGGTTACGCCGTATCAAACGGCTGATACGGTAAACGGTCGTCGGAGGACGCGCGGAGACGGGCTCGTTCTGCAGGTGCCGCTGGATGTCCATCGCCAGTCCGTTGGCGGTTTCATACCGGCGAGTGCGGTTCTTCTCCAACGCCTTCATCACGATCCAATCCAGATCGCCGCGGAGCAGCAGCGACAGTTGCGCGGGAGCCGTGCCGCGCTGTCGCGCGATCGAGTCGCGGTCGGAATCGGCCAGCGTATTGAG
>DAITQE010000178.1:0-6964 GCA_036833235.1 Opitutus sp. | reverse complement strand
TGCCTGAGAGCGCGATCGCCAGCGGGTGCGTTGATTTTGTTCTTTCCCCCGAGGATATCGCCCAAGAACTCGCCCGGATTGCTCGACCACGGAAGGCCACATCACAACAGATCTAAAACGAAGATCGCGTGCACCGCGTACCCTCCAAGGTGCTCGACCATCGTGGAATCGAGCGTTTGCATGATCTCTTTGCCTCGCGCGCGCCCCAGTTCCGCGATGACTTGATCGCCGAACGCCACATAGAGCTCAAGCCCTTTGCTGTAATATTCGGGGATTGTAATCAGAACCGAGCTGTCATTCACCGCTTCGCTCTTCGCCAAACCAATTTCCAGCTTCTGCCGTTCGGCCAAAAGGTTTCGGTAGAGCCGGTCGAGGACCTGCGCTTCATGGACGGTGAGCTTGTTGCTCAACTGCTCCTGCGCGATCTGAATAAAGCCACACAGCTTCGCTATGACTGTCCCGTCTGCCATCTGGGCACCCTCGATTGCTTGTGTCGTTGGACTCTTTGTCCGCGTCTCGTTTGAGTGGTGTTCTTTCTCATGCACCGACTTTAGCTCAGCATGCTTACCCGCGCCCCCTTCTCGTGCTGGAGTATCAGAACGAGTTCCACGCATCAAAGCGATGCCACTGAGAAGCACGATCGCGCCGACGCCGATGATAACTTTGTTGCCGATCATAAAACTGAGAAGCGCCGGCAGCAATGCGCCGGATTCGACTGCGGCGGCCGTCAATGCCGCTGCGCTTACGACGCTCGATAGTCCAACCGGTGCGCTCGCCGTGACATTATTCGCAAGCGCGAATGCCAGGGCGGCCGAGGTCGACTCAACCCCGCGCCTTGCGAGAGCGCTGCGGAGTTTGTCCAGGGCCCGATTGGCGCACTGGCGCGCGGCGCTCTCGTTCAGGTGTAACGCCTCGCCGATATCCGCGAACGAGCGTCCGTGAAAATAGCGCAGCAGGATCGTCTCGCGCTCGCGTTCGCGCAAAGCACACATGGCACTGTCCAGCACGGGACGAAGCCGCTGCCAATCGGCATCCGCCGACGACGCGGTTAATTCATGCATGACATGGGCCTCCATTTCCCGCCGCCGGCGCCGCATCTCGGTTCGGATAACCTTGCGCGATGCATAGCGTGTGCTCGCGAAAAGCCAGCTCAGCAGCGCCGGGTGCCGCAGTAATGACGTCGCCTTCCGAGCGAGGTCCGTAAAAACGCTCTGCACGACATCTTTGGCGCGGTCGGCGTCTCCGATTTGCCGAATAGCAGCGGCGTAAACGAGACCGACGTTGCGTTCGACGAGCTCGGCAAATGCCCCTTCGGACTTTTCCTCGGCATAACGCCGCAGAAGTTCGGAGTCGTGACTCATGTCGCGTGACTACACCCGCTCGGGCCAAAACGTGACAATAAATTAGGCCGCTGCGCCTACACTGAGGAACATTCGTCGCTACTGCGCGGCCGCCTTTTGCGCGCACCGCGTGAATACTGTTTGGGTGATTTCTTGCGCGGCCTGCGGGGTCACCGCCCATCCGGCGTAAGGCTGCAGCATAAACGAGATTCACGTGCCGCTCCACGAATGCGGTAAATGCAGTTTCGTATCCGCCAGCACAGCGGCGTAGCAACTCGGGATCGTCGGGCATTGGGTTTTCGCTAACTAACCGAGATCTGCCTCGGAACCGAACAGAAATCGGTCAAACGACGCAGCGTATAGGGACATCGCCGGCCACTCTCGCTCATCCGCTGCCGTTGAGGCTGCAGGTCAGATCGTGGCGTACGGTTCTTAGCATGGGCATTGCCAGCCCGAATTCATCCGAAGCCCGAGGCGCAAATCGGTCGTTTCCTATTCCGATGCGCTCCTGCAGTTACCTGTTTCTGAAACCTCCCCTCCGCTTGGGGCGAAGCCACTACCTGATAGAACGGCCGCTGAGCGTCGTTGCTAAACCGGTTGGTTTTGGGACGGAAAAATCGCGCCAATTCGGCGAAGCAGGAACCCGGCGTTCAGACTCAGTTACATTCGAGGATAGTATGGAGCCTGCACAGCGGGATAAGACCGTTTGGACCTCCGCTCGGAAATTCCAAAGATGTTTGAGCGTTTCGACCGAAGACGCGTCTATCCAAGCAGCCCCTGTCACAACCGCTTTTCCTCCCGCGAATGAATTCTTCCGATACGACCGCCGGCGTTTGGCGTGACGAAGCAGTCGCGCTCGCGGCGGACGAAGTGATTGGCGAACTGCTCGAGGTGGATGCCGAAGCCGTGATGGCCGCAGCCAAACGTTGCCGTTTCGAAGTTCCCGTGACTGGGGGACTACCTCTGCTCCGCCACCGCATCCGGCAACGGGCGTTGGGGATCGTTTTGCAGACGAATACCCGACGCGGCTGATCATCTTCAGTGACGCGGTGCCGTCGCTGAGTTGCCTCTTTTCGGTCACTCGGCAATGAATGCCGCTGCATAATGACCAAATCACAGGGTGCTTTGCGAGTCCTCGTTACCGGAGCCACGGGGTACATCGGTGGGCGGCTCGTGCCGCGCCTCGTGGCCCAGCACTGCCGGGTGCGTTGCGTCGCTCGGAATCCCAGCCGCCTTGAAGGGCACCAATGGCCGAGCGTGGAAATCGTCGCGGGAGATCTCGGCGATCCTGAAGCCACGGCGCGGGCGCTCCAAGACATGGATGTCGCCTATTACCTGGTGCATTCCATGGCGGCGGGCCACGCCTTTTGGGATCGGGACCGGGCCACGGCGCTGACGTTTGGCGAAGCCGCGGCCAACGCGGGTGTCCAGCGCATTATCTATCTCGGGGGACTGGGCGATCCCGAAAAAGTTCACAGCCGGCACCTCGTTTCCCGGCAGGAAGTGGGGCGCTGTCTGGCTGCGGGTGGAGTGCCGGTGGTCGAATTCCGCGCCGCGGTGATCGTGGGATCTGGGAGCGCGAGTTTCGAGATGATCCGCCATCTCAGCGAACGTCTTCCCGTGATGATCACTCCTCGGTGGGTGAATACGCGGTGCCAGCCCATCGGCATCCGCTCGGTGCTGGCTTACTTGACGGAGGCGCTGGACCATCCCACCGCCGAGGGCATCTACGAAATTGGCGGACAGGATGTTCTCAGCTACCGCGAAATGATCCTGCGTTACGCGCGTCTCCGAGGGCTGCGCCGTTTCATCCTGTCACTGCCGGTGCCCAAACCCGAGCTCAGCAGCCGCTGGGTGGATCTCTTGACCCCGATCCCCTATCGTATCGCCCAGCCGCTGGTCGAAAGCCTGCAAACCGAAGTCGTGGTGCGGAGCGACCGCTCCCTAAAGACATTCAGCGTGCGGCCCACCGGCTATGACGAAGCGGTGCGCCGCGCCCTGGCCCGCATGGCCGAGGACAACGTGGAAACGACGTGGGCTTCGAGCCTGTCCAGTCTCACCGGCGATCAACCGGAGGCGGACGTGCTTGGTTCGCACGAGGGCATGCTGCTGGATCGCCGCAGGCGCCACACGAGAGCCACGCCCGCGCAGGTGTTCGACGTGATTTGTTCGCTGGGTGGAGAGGAAGGCTGGCTCGCCGGCAACGCGCTGTGGCAACTCCGCGGCCTGATGGACCGCCTGGTGGGCGGCATCGGCATGCGCCGCGGCCGACGCCATCCCCGGGAGTTGAGGGTTGGGGACCACGTGGACTTCTGGCGGGTAGAAGCCCTCGAGGCTCCGCGCCTCCTGCGATTGCGGGCCGAAATGGAACTGCCCGGCCGCGCCTGGCTGCAGTTTGCGGTTCTACCCGATCCCGCCGGAGCTCGCGTCGAACAGACCGCCTTCTTCGAGCCTCACGGCGTGCTGGGATATCTCTACTGGTATTCTGTGCTGCCCTTCCATCGTTTCGTATTCCCCGGCCTCATCAGCACCCTGATTCGAAGAGCCGAAGTTGCCGGCGATGGAGGCAACGATTGAGGGGGACAAATGCGGCGCGGTTCCGTGGTTGCGTCGGATGGAAGATGAACGCGAAAGACGTCGTTGCGGTTTAGGTGTTCGTTTTCTCACACCATCCCAGCCACCACGCCACCCTATGTCGCGTCCTGGGACGAGAGCACACGCTTGAGCAGGACCGCAACCACCACGCCAACTACTCCGAACGTAACGCAATCACCGGATCAATCCGGCCAGCTTGACGGGCCGGAAAATAACATGCGAGCAAGACAGCGAAGCCAAGAGTTCCGGTAAGGAGAATTCCCAGCTCTACCCCAGGTTGCTGGAGTTCTGGCATTGTATGCCTGAAAACTATGCTGATGCCGTAAGCGCCGCAAAGGCCGAAGCCGACGCCCGCAACAAGGAATCTGGTGCCCTGCAGGAGAATTGATCGAACCACTCTCGAATAACTCGCGCCGAGCGCGATCCGGATGCCGATTTCACGGCGGCGCTGCTGGGTAAACTGGGAGATAACCGCATAAACTCCAATCAACGCGATTAGCATGCCGACCCCAGCAAATCCTCCCAGTGAAAAGATCATGAGATCGTTGCCGGACAGGATTTGCCGCAGCCTAGCCTCCACTCCATTCGCTTCCTGCGAGATAAGATCGGGATCGATGGACCCAATGATTTTCCGCGTGGACGCTTTCAACGTTTCCGACGGCAAGGAGCTCTGAAGAATAAACGTATAATGGATTGATGGCGTTTGTTGGAGCGAACGGTAGATTTGAATCCGCGAGTACGGTGGATCGAAACCGGGATTCATCCGCACGTCGGCAACCACGCCGATCACTTCATTCCAAGATTCTTCACCGGCAAAACGCACCCGTTTACCAATTGGATCCACGCCAGGCCAAAACTGCCGGGCCATGGTCTCGTTGATCACAACGACCTTGGGATCGTCGGGCTTTTCATATCCGGAAAACGCACGACCCACCTTCAGCGGAATGCCCAGCATCGGAAAATAATCTGCATCCACGCTCACAGCCATCGCCGGCGGTTCGCGGCCAGGTAGCGGCGGCGGATAGCCTTCGACGAGGACCCGCTCCTTCCCAAAATAACCAAACAATGGTTCGTGTGACACGATGGAAACGCGCGCAATTCCGGGTAGCTGCTCAAGCCGGCGGCGGAGTTCGGTAACGAACTCCCTTTTCTTGGCGTCCGTTTTGTAGGTCTCACGATTGATGTCGAGGAAGCCGCTGAAAAGATTGGCCGGCTCCCAGCCAAGCCCGCGCTTCAACGATTGTCTTACCCCAATCCCAAATGACAGCGCTGCACTAACGAGCACCAATGCCGACGCCAGTTGTCCGACGATCAGCAAGGATTTGAGACGCTGTGAGCTGCGCGCCGCGGTGGTTCCTCGGGCATTTTCTTTGAGCGCGTCTCCCGCAGAGACTCGCGAAGCCAACCACGCTGGAGCGACGCCGAAAACGATGCCGGTAGCGATTGCCGCCAGGCAGGCGAACGCCACGACCCGCGCATCCATGGGGATTGGATAGTCGCTCCAGAAATAGTGGCTAACAAGATGATTGGTCCAATATCCAAGCAGCACGCCCGCGCCTCCCCCTAGGATCGTGAGCACCAGAGACTCGAAAAGCATGGGCATCATGATATCGATGCGACTTGCCCCAAGGGCCGCGCGAACCGCCAGCTCGAAATTACGACCGAACGCCCGCGCCAATTGCAGGCTGGCTAGGTTGGCGCAAGCGATCAGTAAGACCAAGCAGGCCAAACCGACCGTCAGCCAGAGGAGCGTCCGGTAATGGTCGTCCACGTCTGAGGTCGCCAGTGGGACAACTCGAAAACCGTCCGTGCCGTTGTCCGCCGGGAAGTCATGGTCGATCCGTGCTGCAAGGGTGGACAACTCGGCCTGCGCCTCAGCAAGAGTCACACCTGGCTTCAGTCGTCCAATGAGATCAAACCACTTCGGATTTCGCAGCGTCGGAAAGCTCGGCCAGAGGGTAGCCGGTCTAACGAATGCCACTCCGGACCAGCTACTCGTTGAATCGAAGTCGGGGAGAATTCCGATCACGGTGCAGTTGTCGAGGTCCACGCGCAGCGTCTGTCCGATGATTTTGGGGTCTCCGGCAAACCGCCGCATCCAATAGGACTGGGTGAGAAGCATCACCGCACCCTTGCCCGGTTGATCTTCATCGGAAGCGAATCCACGTCCGATCAGTGGCCGTATCCCGAGAGTCCCCAGAAAATTCGCCGTGACTGACAGGCCGGTCAACCCTTCCGGTAGCTGGCCATTTGCGGTTACGCTATACGAACGCACATCGAAGTCGGCAATCTCCGCGAAGGACGTCGACGAGGAGCGGAGATAAAAAAAGTTGGCCGGTGAATGCCAATTAGTCGGGGATTGCGGCGTGGTTCGGAAAATCTGCACGAGGCGATCACCGTGTGGAAAAGGAGACGCCCGCAACAGCACGCTATTGGCGACGCTAAAGGTCGCCGTGCTCATGCCGATACCAAGACCAAGCAAGAGGATGGCAACGAACATGAAGCCGGGGGTCTTGGCGAGCCGTCGTACCGCGCTTCTAAAATTGGCGATCACGATTTGATAAAGTTTTTGGTGCCACCGAAAGGACGAGCAAGAGGTCAGCCGTTCGGCCACGAGAAGCAACTGAGAATACCCCGAGCAGCAATTGCTCCCTCAGCCTGCGCGATACTGTCCAACCGGCCATAAGAGTAAATTCCATCGCGCCCGGCGAAACGAAGAATGGATAAGAGACCGAGCTGACGCGGGATTTTCGGCCGTACCAAAATCCAACGTATTCTGCGCATTCCGCTTTGCCTAATGCTCGAACCTGCAGCGCATCATCTGAAGGAGAAAGAGAGAGAAGTGGAAGAGTTCAAAGCGGATATCCTGGTCGATTAAGTCACCGTTTGCGGGTGGTCTGAAAGCGTCGGGTGGAAAAATGGGGCGGCGCCAAGGTCGGACTCTTTGCCTCTGCCGCGAACAATGCCCCGCCGTCCGGCGCATCTGCCGGTTGGCGGTGGACCTGTAGGGTCGTCGCTTGCGACGACCG
>DAITQE010000177.1:796-6969 GCA_036833235.1 Opitutus sp. | reverse complement strand
CAAAGATGGCGTGACGGCGCTGCATCGCGCTGCCATGGCCGGTCGCACGGAAGCGGTGCGCGTGTTGATCGCGGCCGGCGCGCCGCTCAACGCGCTCGACAATATGTTTTCCGCCAGCCCGCTGATCTGGGCGGTCGAGGGCTGGTCATCACACGGTTCGCGCGAGCCCGAGTCCATCGAAGCGAAAACCTCTGCCGTTAGCTCTGATCCCAATTATCCCGCCGTCGCGCGGCTGCTCATTGCCGCAGGTTCGCCGGTCGATTGGAATCCGCCTGAGTCCACGCCAGGTCCCGAACGTATCCAGGAAACCCTGATCGAGCTCCGCCGCGCGGCGGAGCGTCTCGAAGCCACGTGAACAGTATCGATGAACTGAGGACGTGGTTCCCGAATACAGTCGAGAGCCGGGAGTCTGGAGCTGAGACCGAACCTTCGTACGGCGTGTTTTCAAATGTAAACTATCCGTGAGGCTGCGGTACGTTTTGGCTCTGGACTCTCGACGCTGGACTCCCAGAGCGCCAATTCGATCAGCGTGCGCGCTCCTAGAATGTCTCCCGCGCGATGGTTCAATCGAATTTCCGACCATGGCCGGGCATCAAGAGGTAAGCGCAAAGCCTGAGTGTTCGGTGAATTCCGAACAATCCGTTTCAATCCAATTGACCGTGGATCTCACGGATAAAACCCGGATCAGTTGGTTCCTCATTCGCGCCTATCTCAGCAATCTGTGGCTCCAACCGCCTGACTCCGTGTCCTGACGGTAGCGCGATTCAAGTTCGCGAACCCCAAGCCCCACAGCCCACCCCGTCTTTCCGTCCCACTCATGATCCCTTCTATCCGACCTCCGTAAGCCGTCAGGCCGGAAACATCGCGATAAGAAGCAGGTCTGCGGCTGATGGCGCTTTATGCCATCTCCAGGCCATTAGAGCAATAACGTCTTCACAACCCAAGCCAGGCTGGGAGTAAAAACGTTATCACAGCAGGTGGCTCACCGGCTGTTACCTTAATCCTCAAGGGGCGTGGACCCTTTGGGAAGAGCGTGCCCGCGCTGTCACCGGAGCGGTGGCGGCTTTGCTGAACCGCGCAGCGTCAAAGAAGCGAATTCCTCTCAGCTGAAGTTAAACAAAAAGTAAAACAATGAACATTCCTCAAACCCCAAAACATAACCTCAGCGAACCCGCGGCGCCAAACCGCCCGGCCTCAAAAAAGCAAAACGCCATCGGTGGCGTTCTGGCGGCCGCACTGCTTGCACTGGGTTGCAGCCCCTCTACTGGACTGGCCGCGATGTCACACAACGCAACGCAACAAACGCCGGTCGATCTTAAATCGGCAGGCAATTTCACGATCCTGTCAAAATCGGGAATCACTGACGTTCCGCCATCTGCGGTTGTTGGAAATATCGGAACCAGTCCAATCACCGGTGCAGCCATTGGGCTCACGTGTGCAGAAGTGGGTGGGACAGTCTACACGGTTAATGCGGCTGGTCCTGCTTGTAGAGTGGTGGCGCCAGCATTGTTGACTGCGGCGGTCAGCGACATGGAGACCGCGTACACCAACGCCGCCGGTCGAACATTGCCCGACGTGACTGAACTGGGGGCGGGAAATATTGACGGGATGACACTCCGTCCTGGTCTCTACAAATGGGGGACCGGAGTGAAAATACCCAAAGGGGTCACTCTCGCTGGCTCCAGTACTGACGTCTGGATCTTTCAGATAGCGCAAGGTCTCACCGTGAGCAACGCCGCGATTGTCACTCTGACGGGCGGAGCACTGGCCAGGAATATTTTCTGGCAGGTCGCCGGCCAGACGACCCTCGGGACGACCTCCGACTTCAAGGGGGTAATATTGTGCAAAACAGCGATTGTGCTGAAGACCGGCGCAACGCTGGATGGCAGAGCACTGGCACAGACCGCGGTTACACTAGAGGCCAATGACATTACAGCGCCGAACTGAGTTTGTCAGGACGCTGCCCAAATTGAATGTCGAGCCAAAGAGTTAGAGCAGGCAGGAGTAGACCGACGTGAATCGATCCGCTCCTGCCACTCGGCTCTCATCACCAAACAAATCGAATTTAGTCGTGGGAGGTTGGGAGGCGTTTCACCGCATCCGCGTTCCCTTCGATATCTTCTGTAAATCGATTGGATTCGCTTTGGGGCCTGACATGCACCGGAGCAGTCGAGCCGAAGGGGCATAGGCAGTCGAACCGGCATAGCGGACCCCATCGTTGCATAGCACGAGCGCGCAACCAACCGGGTTTGCAGCAATGCCGGCTGTTCGGTGGGTGCCTGCGCCGCTGTTGGCAATCAGCGGGGTGGGGCACCCCGCCCACCTTGCGGAGGTCTCTTCGTTTCCTTAATTGCCTCCCGTAAAACGGATCGGGGCCTACGATCCGGGCGCAACATCCGTCGCGCTGTTTGACTCGCAACCAACATGGAGTGGAAAGTCGGAACCGTGCATTTGAACCGCGGATATCTCGGTGCGAACGACGCCGCACTCCTGGCCGCGGTCAATCGCGGGGAGTTTGCCTTGGGTGGGCTGCGCCATGCAGACGTGCGCGCCATCCTGTATCCGAAAACGCCAGAGGGCCTGACCGCGCGGCAACTCGCCAGCCGGGTGAGCCGGCAACTGGCGCGGTTGCGCGCGCACGGGCTGATCGCGAAATTGGGCAAGTCGCATCGCTATAAAGTCACCCAAAAAGGCCGCCGCATCATCACCGCTTTCCTCGCCGCCGCCCAAGCTGACACCGAGCAACTTACCAAGCTCGCCGCATAAACATGCGCGCAAGAAAACAACATGTTCAGGGATAGTGAACGGATGGGCGCGGATAATCCGGAGGCAGAACCAGCCATCGAAAGACGAAGTCCGTCACGGACCGAACGGTGAATTTGATCGAGCTCCGCGTTGTGTCTTCAATGCCTTGATCCGTTTTCGATCTGTCTGACTATTCCTTGAAATCCTCGCACGACGAAGATTTTCCAATGCAGGTTGGCCGCAAAAAGGCACAGAATTTCAAAGGTTGAATCGGCAGTCTCCATCGCGCCTATGGGCGCACGGGCGACTTGAGTCGCGGAGCCTTGGCATTTTTGTGCCTTTTTGCGGCAACAATTCCGAGGCTCGGAGCTTTGGGTGCGCTCGGCCGCGCTGTGTAATCTGCGGTTGATTTGGTCTGAATTGCTGTGGTTCAAACGTCGTCGCCCGCGAGATTTCACGGCTCGGACAGCGCGGCTTCCGAAACAAAAACCCAATAAAACGTCGATTCGAGCGTATAATGAACGGTGCCTCCACTTGAGTTCAGCGTTTTCTCTTCATTACGTTTATCCGTGCGAACCTGCGTGATCCGCGGTTGATTTCGCCTGAACTGATCTGTGCCGCGCGCCAGCAGGAGCCATCGTTCCCATTCTCGAATCGTCATGAAAACACGTCTGCGCTGTGTGGTCTTCGCCTCCATATCCGCTATCGCCACCGTGATGGCGGGGTCCCGTGACGCGCAGTGGAAGCAGGTCAACGAGGCGGAGAAACAGGGCCTCTCGAAAACCGCGATTGAGCGGTTGGAGCCGATCATCACCGATGCGCTTGCCGACAAGGCATACGCAGAGGCGATCAAGGCCATCGCCTGGAAAATTGCGCTCGAAGGTAACATTCAGGGAAACAAAGCCGAGGAGAGGATTGTGCGGCTCCAAGCCGAGGTGGAGAAAGCGCCGGCCGCAATGAAGCCGATGATGGAATCGCTCCTCGCAGATTGGTACTGGCAATATTTCCGGCAAAACCGCTGGCAGTTCCTGCAGCGGACGCAAACCGCGTCCGCCCCGGGAGCAGACATCCAGACCTGGGACCTCGCGCGGATTCTCACCGAGATCGATCGACACTTCTCCGCCGCGCTCGCGCATGAAGCTGTCCTCAAGAAGACGTCGATCCGTGATTACGATGAGTTGCTCGACTGGGGCAACGTTCCCGATGCCTACCGGCCGACGTTGTTCGACTTTCTCGCGTTTGAAGCGTTGCAGTTCTATCAGGCAGGTGAACACGCTTCCCAGACCGCCGAGGATGAATTCGAAATCGACGCTACGAGCCCGATCTTTGCCGATGTGGCCGAGTTCATGGCGTGGAAACCGGCTGCCACCGATGCTGCTTCGCCGAAACTGAAGGCAATCCGGCTCTATCAATCACTGCTGAAATTTCACCAGTCGGACAAGAACCGGTCCGCGTTCTATGATGCCGACCTCGCGCGGCTCGGCTACGGGCACAACGTCGCCGTTGGCGAGACAAA
This sequence comes from Opitutus sp., assembly GCA_036833235.1. Lineage (GTDB taxonomy): Bacteria > Verrucomicrobiota > Verrucomicrobiia > Opitutales > Opitutaceae > Opitutus. The sequence goes on along the minus strand of DAITQE010000177.1, from coordinate 2,708 downwards.
AGACGATCGCTACAAGGCGGCGCTCGAGCGGTTCAGCACGTTAACGGGCCGACATGAGATCTCTGCCCGCGCCACGGCGGAACTCGCGAGGCTGCTTAACTCCGAGGGCGAGCCGGCGAAGGCGCGCGAATTCGCCGAACGCGCCGTCAAGGCGTTTCCGAAAAGCGTGGGCGGCGCCATGTGCTTCAATCTCATCCAGGAGATCAGCGCCCCTTCGGTGCAGTTGAAAACGGAACACGTGTGGAACGCGCCCTGGCCCACGCTGGATGTCACGTACCGGAACATCACGAAAGTTTTCTTCCGTGCCGTGCCGGTCGATTTCAACGACTACGTCGAGCGCAGCCGCTGGGGCTTCGGTGGGATCGACAATGAAAGACGGGAACAGCTCCTCGGTGCCACTCCAGTGCTCGAGTGGGACGCCGATCTTCCGCCGACCGCGGATTTCAAGGAGCGAACGGAGAAACTTCCTGCCCCCACGTCGCTCAAGCCGGGTTTTTATTTTATTGTCGCGAGCCATGACCGCACGTTTGCCACGAAAAAAAATCAGATCAGCGCCGCCTGGATCTGGGTCAGCAAACTCGCGATGGTAATGCGGCAGTATGACGGCTCCGGGGAACAGACCGGCTTTGTGCTCGACGCCACCAGCGGTGAGCCGATTGCCGGCGCAACCGTGCGCCAGTGGGAGCACAATCGCGAAGGATGGCTCAAGTCCGTCGCGCCGACCACGACCGATGCCAACGGCGAATTCAAACTCCCGAAAGGTGGGCAACGGGTCATCGCTCTCGCCGAGCATGAGGGGCAGTCCATTTCGACCGCACGCGAGGTTTTCATCTACCAGAACGCCGTTCCTGAGCCTGCCGGCCGGCACACGGTGTTCTTCACTGACCGCTCGATTTACCGGCCCGGCCAGACGATCAATTACAAGGGTGTATCGGTCCGCTATGATCAGGCGACAAGCCAATATTCCGCTGAGGAGGATAGGAGGATTACCGTCGTATTCAGGGATCCGAACGGCCAGGAGATCGCCCGGGCCGATCACACGACCAACGACTATGGCTCGTTCAGCGGCGCGTTCACCGCTCCGCGTGACCGTGTGATGGGGTCCATGAGCATTCAAGTCCTCGAAGGCGACGGAGCCACCAACGTCCAGGTCGAAGAATACAAACGTCCGAAATTCCAAGTGGAACTCAACGCGCCGGTCGAGGCCGCGAAGCTTGACGCTCCCGTTGTTCTGACCGGCAAAGCCACTGCGTACACCGGTGTCGGCATCGGCGGGGCAAAGGGGAAGTGGCGCGTGGAGCGCGGCGTCCAGCTTCCGTACTGGTGCTGGTGGTGGCAACCGCCCGCGACCAAAGCGATCGCGCACGGCACGGCGCTGACCGAGCCGGACGGCACGTTCAAGATTGAGTTTCCGGCTCAACCGGATCGCAGCGTGCCAGCGAAGAATGAACCGGTTTTTGTTTTTAGGGTTCACGCGGACGTCACCGATATCACGGGCGAAACCCGTTCGGACCAACGGGCGGTGCGCAGCGGTTACACCGCCCTCAGTGCTTCGCTGAGCGCTGACGAATGGCAGACGTCGGACAAGCCCGTCGAGTTGGCCATCGCGACCACCTCGCTCGATGGCGATGGCCAGTCGGCGGACGGCACGGTGACGATTCACACGCTCAAGCAACCGTTGGCCGTGGCGCGCGCGCCGTTGCAGCGCGACCGCTCGTGGTGGCGTTCCGGCGGCGAGGAACCCAAGGCGGATGCGACCAATCCGGATACGTGGAAACTCGGCGAGGTCGTCGCCGAACGAGCATTCAAAACGGATGCGACGGGCAAGGCGACGGTCAGCGCGGCGCTGAAGGCCGGCATTTACCGCGTGTCGCTCGCGACGCGGGATCGATTTGGGCGAACGGTCACGGCC
>DAITQE010000177.1:0-786 GCA_036833235.1 Opitutus sp. | reverse complement strand
GTGCAGGTGGTTGAGCCGCGGGACCTGCATTATGGCGTAAAGCTGCCAAATTATTTCTCATCGCCGGCCTGGACGGTCGAGCCGGGCGAAACGTTTTCGGTACTGTGGGGCACGGGCTATGAGCAGGGCCGCGCGTTTGTCGAATTGGAGTGTCACGGGAAGCAGCTGAAGAGTTATTGGACCGCGGCGGATCGCACGCAGACGCTGATTGAACTTCCCGTCATCGAATCGATGCGCGGCGGCTTCACTGTGCGGATCACCTACGTCCGCGAAAATCGCGCTTACTTCAACGAGCGGATCGTGAACGTCCCGTGGTCGAACAAACAGCTCTCGGTGAAATGGGAGAGCTTTCGTTCGAAGCTCGTGCCCGGCGAGAAGGAGACGTGGACCGCGGTCGTGACGGGACCCGACGCGAAACGCGCGTCCGCCGAAATGGTCGCAGCGCTTTACGACGCCTCGCTGGATCAGTTCCTGCCCCACGACTGGCCGCATGCGTTCAATGTGTTCCGATCCGAACGGAACCGGGCGCATTTCGAGTTCCAGAATGGGATTTCAAATTTTCAGCTTATCCGTGGGTGGGGGCCGCGTGCGACTCGCGATGCGCTCTGGCGCTACCGAAGCTTTCCGCCCGAGATCATCGGATATGGAGGTCGCCAGGATTTGGTGACGTTGTCCGCATTCATGGTAGCTGCGCCGGCGGCAGGGGGCTATCGGGCGTCATCGACCCTCGCGGGAAGCAGGATGAAAACGGAATTGAGGGACGCTGGTTCCCCCATTGTCATCGCG
>DAITQE010000176.1:0-6975 GCA_036833235.1 Opitutus sp. | reverse complement strand
CCCACCGCTCGTGATCGACCTGGGTTGCGGCACGGGACTCTCGACCCGTTACTGGGCCGACAAGGCGGCGCACGTCATCGGCGTCGAACCCACGCCGGATATGATCCGCCAGGCCAGGGCGGCGACCACCGCCGTGAATATCTCCTACCGCGAAGGCTTCTCTCACTCGACCGGTCTTCCGACGCATTGCGCCCGGATCGTTTGCTGCATCCAGGCCCTCCACTGGATGGAGCCGGTCGCCACCTTCACCGAAGCCGCGCGAATTCTCGAAAAAGGCGGCGTGTTCGCCGCCTGCGATTACGACTGGCCTCCCACCACCGCGTCGTGGGAAGCCAACGCCGCCTTCGAGTCGTGTATCCGCACGGCACGCCGCCTCGAGAAGGAACTCCGGCGCGAGTTCGGCCTGCAGCGGTGGGACAAGGCCGGTCATCTCGAGCGCATGGAGGCCAGCGGCCGCTTCAGCTACGTGAAGGAGGTCGTCGTGCATCACGTCGATGAAGGCAACGCCGATCGACTCGTAGCTCTGCTGCTCAGCCAAGGCTTCGTACAGAGTGTATTGAAACAAGGAGCACAGGAAACCGATCTGGGCATCGACGCCCTTCGTCAGACGGCGCTCCTCCATTTGGGCCGCGCGCCGCGCCCTTTCATCTGGAGCGCGCGCGTGCGAATCGGCGTCGTCTAGCCAGGAAACGTCAGCTTCGTGGCGCGTTGAGTGCGTTCTCCATCGCCTGGCGCAGTTCCATCTGCTTGAGCGCGAAATGTTCCAGCGCCACGTCCTCAGCCGACTCCGGCGTCCAGACATGAACGGGCACCGGACCACCGGTCGAACTCACCGCCACAAAAACCATCGTGCAGTGGGTCGTATCGCTGAGGCCGCCTTCCTTGAGATCGCCGGCGCGGACGTTGATGGCAATGTGCATGCTCGTGCGACCGGTGTGGATGACCTGCGCGTCCACCTCGACGACGTTCCCGATCATGATGGGTCGGAGAAACCGAATGCCGCCAACATACACGGTCACGCAGTAATGTCCGCTCCACCCGACCGCGCAGGCGTAGCCCGCCTGGTCGATCCATTTCATGACGGCGCCGCCATGAACCTTGCCGCCGAAGTTCACGTCGGCCGGCTCGGCGAGAAACCGAAGTGTGACGGCGCGGGCGGGAGCGGCGGCGGTCATGGCCATCACGGCGGCAGGCATTTCCCGGGAAAATTCACGGCGACTATTTCCCGCTGACGACGAGAATCTCGAAGGAGCCGGGAACCACGGGAGCCAATGGGTGAGAAATCTGGGCCGTCGGCGCGGGCGTTGGTCCAAACTGGCCGGTCGGCAGGAAAATTCGGCCGGTGCTCGTGTCGAGTGCAATCTGCTTTGCGCCGACGCCCGTCGCGACACTCTGCACGAGCGAATATTCGTCCGGCGCGTCCTCGTGGAGAATCGTCATGGTCTTGTCGGCATTGGACGTGAAGATCCGGCCGGTGGACGGATCGAACACCACCCCGTCTGGATCTGCGCCGATCGCCGGTGTCGCGACCACCTTGCCCGTGTCACTGTCGAACACGACGAGCTTGTCGTTGCCGCAGGCGGAGAAAAGACGGTGATGCACTGGGTCGATGTCCAGGCCGGTGCCGCCCTCGCCCGGCGCGGCCGGCCAGGTGCCGATCGGTTTCAGAGTGTGAGTGTCGAAAACGTGCACGCAGCCCTTCTCTTCGTTGTTTACAAACGCCCGGCCGCGACCGTCGAAACAAATCTGCTCAAGCTTGCCTCCTGCAAGTGACACCGAGCCCGTGACTGTCGCCGTGGACGGATCGATCACCGTGACGTTGCCACTGCTGCCGTTGACGACGTAGATTTTCTTGGTATCGACCGCGTCGTATTGGATCGCGTCGGGATTGGTGCCGGTGGTCTTGATGGTTGAAAGCGTTTTCAGGGTCTGCGGGTCGAACATGATGACCGCATTGTCGTTGCCGCTCGTCGCGAAGCCGCGGCCAGTCCCGGGCACGATGACCACGCCGTGCGCACGGCTGGCCGGTCCGACCTCGCCGATTTTCCTGCCCGTGTCGGCGCTGAGCACCTCGAACTTCGTGAAGTGCGCCACATAGAGGTATCGAGTTTCCGGATCCACGCGAAGGTAGTCCCAACGCGAGGTGTCACCACCTACCGGGAAGCGGCCGACAACTTGATACTCGGCGGCGCGAGCGGAGGCGAGGGAGATCAGGCAAAGAAACAGGAAAGTAAGGCGGGACATAGGGAAAAAACAAAGCTTGCGTGAAGGGGAAAGCTGAACGGAACCGCAGTTTGCGCGGCCAACCTGAAGTCATCATGAACGCTTCCTGAAAATAAATTAGGGGAGTTTCCACTCGCGCGGCGGGATGGAGTGGACATGATTACGGACCGGCGAAAATCTCCATCACACCCCGCCAACCCCGTGAAAATTCTGATCGTTGAAGACGAGCGCCGGCTCGGGCAGTTTATCAAGAAAGGCCTGAGCGAGCGCAGCTACACCGCCACCTGGGTGCCGACCTGCCGCGAAGCGCGCGATGCCCTGTGCGAGACCGGCTACGATGCGATCATTCTCGATCTCGGGTTGCCCGACGGAGACGGATTGGACCTGCTGAAGGAGTGGCGGCGCAGCGGCTTTAATGAGCCCGTGCTCATTCTCAGCGCGCGCGACGAGGTGGAGGATCGCATCAAGGGCCTGGACGTCGGCGCCGACGACTATCTGGCCAAACCGTTTTCGCTCGAGGAACTGCTGGCACGCGTGCGTTCACTCCTCCGGCGCCAGAGCGCAGTCAAGGACACCGTGCTCACGCACCGGCATATCCGGATGGATCTGCTCGGGCGCACGGTGACCGTCGATGGCGCGGACATCGACCTCACCAGTCGGGAATTTGCCTTGCTGGAAATTTTTTTGCAGAACCCCGGTCGCATTCTGCCGCGGACGCTCATCGCCGAAAAAGTCTGGGAGTCGCATTACGACATCGATGGCAACCTGCTTGACGTGTACATGAGCAAGCTGCGGAGCAAATTTGACCTCACGACGGATCGGCCGCTGTTCAAGACCATCCGTGGCGTGGGTTACCAAATGCTGCCATGAAGTCCATCGGGGCACGGCTCGCCCTGTGGTATGCGGGCGTCTCCACCGTCACGATGATCGGTCTTTTCGTGGCGGGCTACTTTCTCCTGAACGAGCACATGGTGCATGGCCTCGACTTGCTCGACGCCGCCGAGTTCGCCCAGATCGAGTCCAGCCTGGGCCCGGACCATGCCGTGCTCAGCCCGGAGCAAATCGAGCAGCGCATGCGCGGCGCCGCGGAAGTCGCGTCGGTGTTTTTTTACGTCGAGATCCACGACCGCTCCCATGGCGTGCTTTTCTCCTCATCCAATTTGCGTGGTCACCGACTACCGGATACACCCGGCCGGAAGTTTTTTAACGCCGCCGCCGACGGCGTCGGCGAACTGCGGGTGGGTGAGTTCGCCCTCGGGTCCAGGGACGTAATGATTGGGACGTCGCTCGCCCAAGTGAGCCGGGTGATGGAAGGCTACACCGAGACCAGCCTCATTCTGGTGTGCCTGATGCTCGTCGTCAGCGTCATCACCGGCCTGGCCTTGAGTCGGGCTGCGATGCGGCCGGTGCGGCTGATTCAGGAAACCGCAAACCACATCCGCTCCGACAACCTGAGCGAGCGCATCCCGGTGTCCGAGGTGCAGGACGAAATCTCCAATCTGGCCCGGCTGCTAAACGAAATGTTCGACCGGCTTGAACTGTCCTTCAACCAGATCCGCCGCTTCACGGCCGAAGCTTCGCATGAACTGAAGACCCCGCTTTCGCTCGTGCGGCTGCAAGCAGAAAAACTGCTCACCGAAGGTGGACTGACGCCAATCCAGGAAGAATCGGTGCAGATGCAACTCGAGGAGATCGCCCGGTTGAACAAGATTATCGAGGAGCTGCTTTTCCTGTCCCGCGCGGAGGCGCAGGCCGTGCGGCTCGACTTTCGCCGGGAGGACCCGCGCGCTTTCCTGCTGGCGTTTGCCCAAGACGCGCGCGTGCTTGCGGAACACCGCGGCGTCGTTTTCAACGCCACGATCGAGGGAGGTGGCAAGGTTGACTATGACCCCAAGTGGCTGCGGCAGGTATTGCTCAACCTGTTGCAGAACGCGCTCAACGTGTCGCCGCCTGGCGGTCGCATCACCCTCACCTCGGCTTTCGCGGTGGATGCCTGGCGCGTCGTAATTGAGGACCAGGGCCCGGGTGTGCCGCCCGCTCAGCGCGAGCGGATTTTCGAGCGTTTTGTGCGGCTCGAAGCCGGTGGCGCGCGTGAGGACAAAGGCAGCGGTCTGGGCCTGGCCATTTCGCGCAGTATCATCGGACTGCACCGGGGGATAATCCGCGCCGAGACCGGTGCGGCAGGCGTGGGGTTGCGGGTGATATTCGAGCTGCCCATCGGCGACATGACCATGGCTGACGTGAAGGCGGATATCCCAACTGCGGAACTGAACCCGGGCGGGGATATCTTGCCGGCGGATTGAAGTCGGGCCAGGCGCGGCTACCAGAGACCGATCGCACGCCACCAGAGCAGTCCCACTCCGAACCAGATGGCGAGGTTGACGACGGAAACGATGAATCCGATCGTCCACCAACTGCTTTGCGACACGTAGCCCGCGCCAAAGTAGATGGGGGCCGAGCCCGTACCATAGTGCGTGATACCGGCGTTGAGGTTGGAGAAAAACGCCAGCGGCCATACTGCCAGCTGCGGCGGCACCCCGGCCGCGAGCGCCGCCGCGAGAAATCCCGGGAAGAGCGCCGACACGTGGGCGGTCATGCTGGCAAACGTGTAGTGCGCGTACACATACGCCACGCCGAGCGCGGCGAGCGTCAGGGGCCACGGCCAGCCATGGACGTGCCGGAATACCGCATTGGAAATAATGGCGATGACACCCTGCTCGTTGAGCTGTTCGGCCATCATCAACAGCAACGCAAACCAGATCAGGGCGTCCCAAGCCGCCTTGTCCCCGAGCAGATCGTCCCATCTGACCACGCCGGCAAGCAGGATGACGCACACGCCGGACAGCGCCACGGCAGTATTGGACACTCCGTGCCACGGCGCGCTGATCCAGCCAGCCATTACCAGCAGCATGATGACCACCAATATCCGCTCGTGCCGGCTCATCGGCCCGATGTGGCGGAGTTTGGATCGGGCATGTGCGCGAGCGTGCTCGGTATCTCGAAGATCCGGCGGACTGAGTTCGTGGAGCAGCCAGGGAATGATGGCGAATGTGCACAGTCCCGGCACCGAGGCGGCGAGGGCCCATCGTCCCCAAGTCATATCGACATGCGCGATACCGCGGGCGAAGCTGGCGATGAGCGGATTGGCCGCCATACCGGTGAGGAACATGGCCGAGGCGGCGTAGGTGCAGTGAAAACCCACGAGCGTCAGATAAGTGCCGATGCGATTGGCCGTCGGGCCCGGCTCGGAATCCATCGCGCGCGCGAGATTACGCACGATCGGCGCCATGATTCCGCCGCCACGCGCCGTGTCGGAAGGGACCACCGGCGCCAGGACCAAATCGGAAATGGCCACCGAGTAGCCGAGGGTCAATGAGGTGTGCCCGAACTTGCTGATGAAAAAATAAGCGATGCGCACGCCCAGCCCGGTCGTCGTGATTGCCCGGGCAAACAAAAAAGCGGAAAACATCAGCCACACCGTCGTATTGCCAAAACCGGCCAGCACCTTTTCCGCGGGCAACGTGTCCGTTAACAACAGCAGGGTCGCGGCAATCATCACGCTGACGCCCATTGGCACCGGCCGAGCAACCAAGGCGACGATGGTCGCGGCGAAAATCGCAAAGAGATGCTGTTGGGGGGTGCTGAATTCTGGAAACGGCCCAAAGTAGAGGATCAGACCCGTGACGAGCACGAGCGCCCATCGGCGCAGGAAAAACGGAAGTGAAAAACGCACAGGGCGAAAGGTGAAGCCGGCGCTAAAAGGCACGGAGGGGACCCGCTCACCCAAGCTCAGCAGCCCATGGCTGGCAAGGATGTTGCGTCGCCGAATACACGGATGGCAGGCCCGTCTCTCAGCTGGACAATTGGGAGGTTAAAAAAACAAACGCATCGGCCCGCGACCGGCTCCGCAGATCGAGCCTGACACGCCGGCGCGAAGCAACGCCGCCGCCGGTTACCATGGAACCTCGAAAATAAACTTGAGCGTCCACCGATCAGCCACGTTGGTCAGGCGTGATCGATCCGCGGACATCGCCGGCGGCAAGTGGCAGGTAGCCGTCATCCTCCACGACACCCTGCTGCCCTTCGCGACTGAGGATATAGCGCAGAAATTCGCGCACTAATGGATCGGGCTCCGCGCCGGGTTTTCGGTTGTAGCAAGCCGTCACGCATCGGGTCAGCGGATACACCCGCATGATGAGGCTTTCCCGTGTCGCCGCCACCGGAGTCGAGGTGTCGGTCACCCTCAGCGCGAGCGGTCGGACTTGTCCGTTGGCAAAACCAAGGCTCGCGATGGCCAGACCGAAACGATCCTGCGCAAGGGCAGCGACGATTTTGCGCCCGGCATCATGCGTCTCGGCGCCGGCACCGGGCGTGTCGCTAAACTCCGTGAGGTGCGCCCAATTCATCATGCGACTGTCATTGAGCACCACATGCCGGAAGAATCTACCCGTGCCGGACATGGCATCTGGCGCATACAAATTAATCGGTTTGTCCGCCCACTTGCCGGTCAAACCCAGCTGGCCCCAGGTGCGAATGACATCCGCCATAAACCGGTGCTCGGTCCCAAAAATCGCGTCGAGCTGCGCGAGGCTGAGCTGCCCGAGTGGATTCTCGCGATGCACGAAGACAACCAGCGCGGGCGACTTGCCGGCACGGTCAAGACTGCCCGTCATGATTTCGACCTGCACCGGTTTGTAGTGGAAAATCCACTCGAACGCCTGGATCTCGCTGGCCGTCGGCGCGCGCCCAAGG
>DAITQE010000175.1:0-6997 GCA_036833235.1 Opitutus sp. | reverse complement strand
AAGGTGGTCCTTGAAAAAATCGGCCAAACGCACCCGCGACGAGAGCGTTCCGAGTACTTCCTGCGCCCGCGCCACAGCAGCTGGCGAGAAATCGACCGCGAGCGCGTCCCATCCGAAGTCGTTAAACGCCTTCAACTCATAACCCGAACCGCAGCCCGGCAACAGTGTGGTGCCTCTTTTATTGCTGTCTTGAAGATACCGGACCAAAGCGGGTGGCACGCCGTGCAAATCCCATGGCATCCGGTTGGCTCGATAGCGCTGTTCCCAAAATTCAGGTTCGGTGCAATTCACGCTCGCCAACGTAGCGGCGAACCGTGCTGCGACGAGTTTCTTGATCCGGAACCATGCAATCCGAGGTAACCACAAAACATACGAAGACACGAAACTCCGAGCAGGAATCGGTCGGGAAGACTACAACCTGCCCTCGTCGAGATAACCCACGTGAAGCGCATCCAAATCCAGGTTGCGGCGTCAGCCACGGTGAGAAATATTCAGGTTACGGCGCGTTAGCGAAATTGGCCGAATGGGAATAAATGCCAGCCCGACCACGTCTGAATCTCGATGAAAGCTCATGTTTCAATTCTTCTTTCGCGCGCGATCGCGGGAGCGATCTTGCTGATCGCAATTCTGACCGCCGCACCGCGCACCCTGGCACAACCGCCCGCTGAAACGACCGCGCCCGCGTGGACACTTCGCGATCTCGCGGGAAAGCCGGTCAACTCCGACCAGTTCAAGGGCAAGGTCGTGGTGATCGATTTCTGGGCAACGTGGTGCCCGCCGTGCCGGAAGGAAATCCCCGGCTTCGTCGATCTTCATCGCCGCTACGCCGACAAGGGGCTCGTTATCGTCGGCATCGCGCTCGATCGGATGGGCCCATCGGCGATCAAGACGTTCGTGGAAAAATTCGGGATGAAATATCCGGTGGTCATCGGGGATGCACGCATCGCCGAGACCTTCGGCGGCATTGAGGCGATTCCGACGACATTCGTAATCGACCGCACCGGCAAAATCGTTGGCAAGCACGTCGGCTACGAGGGTCGCGAGACGTTCGAAAAGGAAATCAAACCGCTGCTGTAGGTTGTTGAAAGAAACTGTCCGCGACTCCGCTCGACAAGCAGCCTGAGCGCACCTTTGCCGCGCCGCGGCCGAACCGGAAAAGGTTTTAACTCATGGACACTGATTTGGTTTCAATCCTTATTCGTGTTCATTCGTGTCCATCTGTGGTTGAGCTCGGTTGGGAAACTTGACTGTTCACAATGAGTTTCGGCGTTCAAGGACTCTAGGGTATGGCTGATCGCACAATACGCCTCCTGCTGACGCTTTTTTCCACGGCGCTCGTGTTTGTCGCGAGTTTATCCTCGATCCGCGTTGCTGCAAAAGGCGACGAATCACCCCTCAAGCCCAACCGGCTCATTCACGAAAAATCCCCGTATCTGCTCCAGCACGCCTACAATCCCGTAGACTGGTATCCGTGGGGCGACGAGGCGTTCGCCAAGGCAAAACGCGAGGACAAGCCCATTTTTCTCTCGATCGGCTACTCGACCTGCTACTGGTGTCACGTGATGGAGAAAGAGTCGTTCGAGGACGCCGAGGTCGCGAAGCTTCTCAACGACGATTTTGTCGCCATCAAAGTCGATCGCGAGGAGCGGCCCGACATCGACGAGCAATACATGCTCGCCACCCAACTCGTCACCGGCAGCGGCGGATGGCCCAACACCGTCTGGCTGACACCCGACGGCAAACCGTGGATGGCCGGCACGTATTTTCCGAAACCGCAGCTCATGTCCGCGCTGACCCAGTTGGCGGGCGTCTGGAAAAACCGGCGCGCGGAAGCGAATCAGCAGGCCGATGCGCTCGCGAAGGCCATCGCCGAGGCCGGAAACGCGCCCGCGCCCGCGCGAGTCGAGTTGACGGCGAAGGTGGTCGATCAAGCGGCCGCGCAGCTCGCCAGCCGTTTCGATCCGCAGCACGGTGGTTTCGGCGGCGCACCGAAATTCCCGCCACACGGCACGCTGCAATTGCTCATCCGTCGGTATCGCGACACTGGAGACAAGGCGCTGCTCGCCCCGATCACGAAAACCCTCGACGCGATGTGGCTCGGCGGGCTGCACGATCACATCGGCGGCGGCTTCCACCGCTACTCCACCGACGCGCGCTGGCTGCTGCCGCATTTCGAAAAAATGCTCTACGATAACGCCCAGCTCATACGCGCTTACACCGATGGATTTCTCATCGCCGGGCACGCACGGTATCGCGACGCCGTCGAGGATATTTTTCGCTGGGTGCGGCGCGAGATGACTTCGCCGCAAGGCGCGTTTTACTCGGCGCTCGATTCCGGCGAAGTCGGGAAAGAGGGCGAGACGTATGTCTGGCGACTCGACCAGCTCGACGACGTGCTCGGAAAAAACGACGCCGCCCTTTTTGCTAAAATCTACAATTTCGAAAAGGACGGTAATTTCGCCGAGCAGCGCACGGGCGAGCGCACCGGCGCCAATATCCCGCATCTCGCTGAGCCGATCGAGGCAATCGCACAGGAGCGCCACGAAGATCCATCTGCGCTCGCCGCACGCCTCTCGCAGATCCGCGACAAACTGCTCGCGCGCCGGCTCACGTGGCCTCAGCCGCGCAAGGACGACAAAGTGCTCACGAGTTGGAACGGTCTCATGATCGGCTCGCTCGCTTACGCAGGTCGCCAGCTTCACGAACCGCGCTACACCACGGCGGCCGCGCGCGCCGCGGATTTCATTCTCCGTGCCATGATCCGCGATGGCGTGCTCCTGCGCAGCTATCGCGACGGCGAAGCGAAATTGCCCGGCTATCTCGACGACTACGCTTACTTAGCACAAGGGTTGATCGAGCTGCATCGCGCCACCGGTGAAAAGCGCTGGTTGGACGCTGCCGATCGGCTCGCCGCCAAACTCGTCGAGAATTTTGAGGATAAGCAAAATGGCGGCTTCTTTTTCACGACCGCGCAACATGAGGGACTGATCCTGCGCTCGAAAAATCTCGCAGGCGGTGGAGATCTTCCCGACGCCAACGGTGTCGCGGCCGAGGTGCTGCTCGATCTCGCACAGCTTCTCGATCGGCCCGTTTATCTTGCCGCCGCGAAGCACGCGCTCACGACGATGGTCGGGCTCATGCAGCAGAGTCCTTCCAGCACGGAACATCTGCTGCTTGCCGCCTCGGAATATCTTCGGTTGGAAAATGGAGGGACGACCTCCCTCCTTCGCCCCAGCGCTGCGGCGAGGCCGGCCGTGTCGTCCGTTGCCGCACCCGACCGGCCAGCCTTCGTCCCGCAACGCGGGACTACGGCCAGGTCCGTCGGCCATGCGCAGTCGCGCCGCAGCCCGCCGGGCGAAGGCGGAACTGAGCCGGTCCCTCCAGTAGCAGCGGCGGCGGCCGACACCGCCGCTTCGTCTTCCGACGCATCCGCCCGCGTCGGGCCGGTGACGATTCGCGCTTACGCATCGCGTCTGAACGTGAGACCCGGCGAGACCCTGCAAGTCGCCGTCGCGCTCGACATCGATCAGCGCTGGCATCTCTACGCCCCAAATCCCGGCGTCGATTTCCTCGTTCCCACGTCCGTTTCACTTCAGAAATCTCCCGCGCTCGACGCCGACGTTGTGACTGCGCCCGAGCCGCACCGCGCGACCGACGCGATCCTCAAGCAGGTCCTCAATCTCTACACCGGCCGGGTCTGGTTCCGCGCGTCGGTCAACGCGAGAGCGGATGCTCCGCGCGGCGACGCTACGCTCACGGTCGACGTGAAAACGCAACCCTGCGACGACTCGCGCTGTCTTCAGCCGGAAACGACGACGCTGCGCATTCCGCTGCAAATTAGTTCCGATGCCAAGTCGGAGACTCGACACCCGGAAATTTTCTCTCCGCCGCAACCGTAACTTTTGATGCTGCAACTTGAACGTTGCAGCGTCTCCTGCCAGATCGAAACGAACCCAACCCAAACCACCCACAAAATGAATACCGAACAAAATATATCGACCGCCCTCTGCCGCGTTGCGCCCCTGTTTGCAGCGATTGCATTAGCCGGCGCGGCAAGCGTCGTGCTCGCCGCGGAGCATCCAGAGCATCCGTCGAACGCTGCGTCCGGCTCCGGCATGACGGCCAGCTCCGATGTCTCGCTCGATGATGTCGCCAAATTCACCGAGGACTACGTCGCGAAGCAGTCGAAGAACGGCGCGCTTGCGATGACCGACAAAGCCGCCGGAAATAAAAAACTGGCGCTGAAGCTGGACCACGTGCATCGCGACCGGCTGTCGCGGGTCGGCCCCGATCTGTATTTTGTCTGCGCTGATTTCAAAACGGTCGACGGCGCGAAAACCTACGACCTCGACTTCTTTGTCCAAGGCCCAAGCAAGGACAGTCTCAAGGTCGTACCCGGAAAAACCTCCGTTCACAAAGAGAACGGGAACGCGCGCTACACGTGGATGCAGAATCAAAAAACGGGAACGTGGGAACAAAAGCCTGTCGGGTCCGCGCCCGCTTCGGCCGATACCACGAAGAAATCGGAGCACCCAGAACACCCGAAAAACTGATTTCAAAACGAGCCGAGCCGCAGACCATTAGTCAGAAAAATGGGGGCGGAAAAATGCGAGTTGGTTTCGAGTGCTTCCTCTGACTATTTTTCTGACTCAATTTTTCTGACCTTGTCTGTTTGGATTTGAAAACTTGACCTCTTCACCACGAGTTTCGGCTTTCAAGAACTTTGGCTGGCCGCGCTCTGCGAGCCAGGGCGACCTAGGATGATCACCTGGAAACCTCTCGCCGGTTGCGCTCTTTCGTTGCTGGCGAGCGCAGCTCTCGTTGCGGCGTCAACCGCCGCTCCGGGCGAGCGCTCTGCCGATACACAAGCGTCCACCCGCACCGTGGACCTCGACTACGAGTTCGTCGTTCGGGCGATCCCGCCGTCGGCAACCTCGGTCTTCGCGTGGATTCCGATTCCGCCAACCGACTCGCATCAGCGCTTACTCGGCTACGAAATTTCGGGTGAGTATCCTCACGGCATGCTCACCGAAAGCGAATATGGGAACCGCTTTCTCCGTTTCGATCTCTCCGATGCGGCGCGGCGCCGTTCCGAGCAAGCGATGGTTCGGGTGCATTTTCGAATTGCGCGGCTTCCTATTGCATCACCCAGGGTAAATGGCGGGAAAGATCTCGATCCGGAGCCGCCGTCCCCGCGTTTTCTCGCGGCCGATCGACTCGTGCCGACCGATGGCGAGGTCGCGCTTGAAGCGCGGCGCATCGCCGGCACTTCAGTTGGCGCGTTCGACCGCGCGCGGCGGCTTTACGACCACATCGTCGCGACGGTGCATTACGACAAGTCGGGCCAGGGCTGGGGCCGCGGCGATGCGGTCTATGCGTGCGACGTTCGTCATGGCAATTGCACCGATTTTCACTCGCTCTTCATCGGCGAAGCGCGTGCGCTCGGCATCCCGGCGCGGTTCGTCATGGGCTTGCCGCTGCCCGAAGACGAAAGCGCGGGAACGATTCCCGGCTATCACTGCTGGGCGGAATTTTACGTGCACGGGATCGGCTGGCTGCCGTTGGACGCTTCGGAGGCGAGCCAGCATCCGGAAAAACGCGACGCCCTTTTCGGTGCACTCGACGCCAACCGGATTGCCTTCAGCGTTGGCCGGGACATCCACCTCCCGCAGTCGTCCTCTGGTCCCGTGAACTACTCGATCTATCCGCACGTCGAAGTGGACGGCACGGAGTTTTCCCACGTCGAAACGACCTTCTCTTTTCAGAACCAGATGCAGGTGCCCGGAACCGCTCGCGCGCTGTCGAAAAATTATCGCGCCGCGAGGGCGACTGAGAGAGCCATCGGCCCCGCGGCGAATTGAGCTTTGCAATTAGGGGCAGCCACCGTGCAGGCCAAAATCCCCAAACGAAAGCGTGCGTCCGGACACTAACTCCGGCACGCCGAGAACTTCCGGACCGCATCGCATCGGGTCGGTGAGCGGGCTGCCCGCTGGGCACGTCCCACACCCGCGCAATTCCGTCGCCGCTGGCAGTGGCGAGGCTCCGGCTGTCCGGACTGAAACACAGTGTCGTCTGAGATCTCTTGATTTTCTGAACGAGGCAACTGAGCGGCGGAACTCGGGTCCATGGCATGCAGGCCAGGGAAACGCTGCACCAAACAGAAACAAGGCTATCGCTCATGAAAAACAATTCACCTATCTCTCGCGACGAAATGATCCGCCTGCTCAATGAAGATCTGGCACGCGAATTCCAAGCCATCATCGCTTACGTTGTCTATAGCCAGACGATGAAGGGCGCGAAGTACCAGCACATCGCGAAGGAACTAGAAGGACATGCCGGTGAGGAACTCCAGCACGCGCTCATTATTGCGAAGCAAATCGACTACTTCAACGGCACGCCCATCACCGCTCCAAAAGAAGTAAAACTCTCCGACAAGCCCGATGAGATGCTGCGGTTCGATCTCGAAAATGAGCGCATGACGATCATCGCATATCGTGAGCGGATTCGACAAGCCGAGGCCATGGGTGAATTCGCGCTCAGCGAAGCGTTGCGCGAGATCATCATGCAGGAACAGGAGCACCTGACTGATCTGGCGGACGCCTTGGGAATCGAGAACCCCACTCTGGTTGAGTAAGACTACCGTTTGTCAGCGCAGGACGGGAGTTCCACTCGTTCATCCACGGTCTTTCGTTTTGATAATGCGATCTGTCGCGTCGTAGGCTGCGAGCTTGCTCGCGCTCCAATCGCGCCAGCAAGCTGGCGACCTACACATTACGACTGGAAAACAAAAGACCTGGCTCGCTTACCAGATTCGCTTATCAGATGCGTCCGTCGCTGCCGAGCTACGGAGCAAGCACTCCGTCAGCTCGGCTCAAAACGGAGATCAATCGGCCCGGGCTTTGTAGTACGCGGCTTGCAGGCGATCCCACGCGGCGATCGTGTTTTGCTTTGCGCTGTCCCACGTTGCGGCCGTCGCATTCCCCAAGGCTGCGACCTT
>DAITQE010000174.1:0-7000 GCA_036833235.1 Opitutus sp. | reverse complement strand
CTCGCCGCGCAACGGGTCCGCGACGCGGACGTAGCGCGGCGAGCGCGCTACCTACAACAAGTGCGGTGTTTTCACACAGTCTGATGATCGAGTGGAGTTCGGGCTCTTTCTCATGAAAGCCCTGCTCATCGACGACGAGCGCCTGGCCCGGAATGAACTCCGGCGGCTGCTGGCGGCGTTTCCAGATCTCGAAATTGTCGGGGAGGCGGCGAACGCCAGGCAAGCGCGCCAGCAACTCGCGGCGCTTTCACCGGATCTTATTTTTCTCGATGTCCAGATGCCCGGCGAAAGCGGCATGGACCTGCTCGAGTCGCTCGAAGCACCAGTCCCCGAAGTGATTTTCACCACTGCGTTCGACGAGTTCGCCGTGAAGGCATTTGATCTGAACGCGCTGGATTATTTGTTGAAGCCGGTGGACCCGGCGCGACTCGCGGCGGCGGTGGAGAAGCTTCGAAATAAACACACGCCATCCGCTCATACGGCAGACGCGACGAGCGGGAAAATTCCCCGCGAGCGCCTCGCGGCGGAGGACAAGGTTTTTGTCCGAGAGGGCGATCGGTGCTGGTTCGTCGAGGTGAAATCGATCCGGCTACTCGAGAGCGAAGGGAATTACACGCGGGTGCATTTCGACGCGGCGCAACCGCAACTTTTCCGCTCGCTGAACGCGATGGAGGAGCGACTCGATCCGAAGTATTTTTTTCGCGCGAATCGCCGGCAAATCATCAATCTGGCGTGGATCGATAAGATCGAGCCGTGGTTCAGCGGCGGACTGTTGGTGCATCTGAAAGGCGGAGCCAAAGTGGAACTCAGCCGCCGACAGGCGCAGGAATTTCGCGAGAAGATGAGCCTGTGAACCTCCCGCCAATTACGCGAAAGGACGCGAGTAGATCGACCACCGGACTTTCGCGTGATTCGCGGTAATACCCCACCCATGATCGAAGCGCACAACCTTACCAAAACGTTTCGCGATAAAAAGCGGGGCGAGATCCGCGCGGTCGACGACATTTCGTTTCGCGCCGAACCGGGACGGATCTACGGCCTGTTGGGTGCCAATGGCGCGGGCAAAACGACAACACTGCGGCTGCTTGCCACGCTCCTGCAGCCGACCAGCGGCTCGGCCATGGTCGCGGGCTTCGATATTGTGCGCGAGGCGCAAAAGGTCCGCGCGAACGTCGGGTTCCTCGCGGCCAGCACCGCGCTCTACGGCAGACTCACGGCGCGTGAGATGATCGCGTATTTTGGGAAGTTGAACGGGCTGGCCTCGTCGGAAGTCGCAGCGCGGATCAATCGGCTCGCGGACGATCTGGACATGCACGAATTTCTCGATCGACGGTGTGAGAAATTTTCCACCGGAATGAAACAGAAAACCTCGATCGCGCGCACGCTCGTCCACGATCCGGCGGTGATGATTTTCGACGAACCGACGCTTGGGCTCGACGTGATGACCTCGCGGGCGATCGTCCGCTTCGTTCGCGACTGCCGCGACCGCGGCAAGACGGTGATTTATTCCACGCACATCATGAGCGAAGTCGAAAAACTGTGTGACGTCGTCGGCATCATTCACGATGGGCGGTTGCTGGCGGAGGGAACGCCCGCGGCGTTGCGCGAGCGGTACGACGAGCAGGATATTGAAGAAGTATTTGTGAAGGTCGTTGGCACGGAGGTCGCCAAATGAACGCGAACAACATTATCACCGTTTACTTGAAGGAGCTGAAAGATTCGCTGCGCGATCGCCGGACGCTCCTTTCGATGATTATTATCCCGACGTTCGTAATGCCGGCACTGATGTTCGGCGTCGGGAAAATCGCCACGAAGGTGTTCGCCAAAGCGCGAGAAGAAATTCCGACCGTGGTCGTGCTCGGTGGCGAAGATTCACCGGCCGTCGTGGCGCAGCTCAAGGCATCGAAGAAACTCAGAGTGGTGCCGGCAACTCCGGATTGGAAAGTGCGCATCTCGGATAAAAAAATTCGTGGCGCGGTGCAAATCCCGGCGGGCTTCGAAACTGGATTGCGGGCGGGTCGAGCCGATGCGGTGACAATCTATCATTATGAAGGAGAGCTGAAATCCAGTTTTGCCGCCGGTGAACTCGATAAATTTTTCCGCGATCTTCGGGAGCGGACGGTGACGGATCGTCTGGCGGAACGATCGCTGCCACCCACGTTGATCAGGCCATTCGACATCAGTCGCGAAAATGTTGCGCCGCCGGAAAAAGTCGGCGGCAACCTGTTTGGCGGCATCGTACCTTACATTATCATTATCCTGTGTTTCACAGGAGCCATGTACCCGGCCATGGATTTGACCGCTGGCGAAAAAGAACGAGGGACAATGGAAACATTGCTCTGCAGCCCGGTGGCTCGCGTCGACATTGTGCTCGGCAAGTTTCTGATGGTGCTCACCGGTTCGCTTGCCGCCATGATGATGTCGCTGCTTTCGCTGGGCGTGACGGCAGCCATCAGTGGAATGCTTTTGTTGGGCGGAGGCGGTGCGAAGATTGCGGCCGGAACAGCAGCTACTAAAGCAGTGGGCAAGGCATTGCCGATGATTGACCCGGTGGGAATCCTTGGCGTGATCGCGATGGTCATTCCGGTCGCGGTGTTATTTTCGGCAGTCATTTTCACCGTGGCGCTCTTCGCCAAGAGCTACAAGGAGGCGCAGAGTTATGTCGCGCCGATGATGATCATCGTGCTGATGCCGGCGATCGTCGGAATGTTGCCCGGCATCGACCTGGATGTGCGTCTCGCCCTGGTGCCGATTCTCAATCTGTCGCTGGTTTGCAAGGAGATGTTGTCGGGCATCTGGCACTGGCAGTACATCGGATTGATCTTTGGATCCTCATGCATCTACGCGGTTATTGCGCTATTTACAGCGGTGAAAATGTTTAGCCGTGAGTCGGTGATGTTCCGCGCCTGAGGTTTCTGCATGCGGCGAGTCGCTACAGGCATGATCGCATGCGTGAGCTGCTTTGGCCAAAGGGAAAGTCAGCGCCGAAGGGTGGCCCGGGATCTGCAGTTACTGCCGAATGCGAAACGCGCCGATCAATTGCTGTTCATTTCTCCATCTACACGCGTTCGGCACGCGCATTACTCTTGCAGGTAACTTTCGGTAAACTAGAGGTAAAAACGTGGCAATGGCATGGTCATAAGTTCTGTTTTTTGCTTAGGATACCGATGCAACTAATCCAGCACATCATGAATACCACGGCTTCGGATATTGAACAGGAGCACGAACACACGACTACGCGCGCTGATTCCCACGGATCAGATCCCTACTCAATCCCACAAAGCGAAACGCAGCGTCAGCTCGAGATGGACTTCGAGGCGCTACGCGAGCGCGAAGCGAATCTGCGTCAGTATGAAGCCCGCCTGCGCGGCTGGCAGGAGCAACTGGACGCGAGGGCGGGAAACGCGGATGGCGCCGGGGGTGGCGCGGTTTTCGGGAATTCAGCAACGGCACCGGCGGCAACCGACGCGGAACTGTGTGCGGCGTGGGAAAAATTTCATCGGGCGCGGGCGCTGCTCCAAGCTGAGCAAAACCAACTTCGCGATGACCGCATGGCGCAGCACGACAATCTGCTGGAGCTAAAGCGCCGCGAGGAAGAACTCATCGCGCGTGAGAAACGTTTGGCCGAACGCGAGCTGCTGCTCACGATCGCCGTCGGTGCGCAGGAAGAAAAAAAGCACGAGTCTTCGCTGCAACGGATCAAGTCAGTGTTCGGCACTCACAAATAAGGTCCGTTCGGAATTACCACTATTCAACCGGAGCTGACGCACTTTTCACTTGCGGAAAAGCGTCGAGTTCAACATCACGACGCCACGTGAATCTTTCGTCCCATGCCCGCGTCGCTGCGCTCGCCGTTCTTACGGCGGCGTGCAAACGCGTCTGGTGGCATGGGTCGGCCCGGCGACGATGGTGATCCGCGCGAAGCGCGACTGCGGCTAGGAGCCGCTCTAATCCCACCGCCGAGCCCGACTCATCCGAGTCGGGCTTTTTGTTTTTCCACCTCACCCATCCTGAATTTTTCCCGCTCACCACCGCTGCAACGATCATTCCTCGCTCGACCCAAAGTGTAGCTCATCGCTACGAGGCCCATCATGCCACGGCATGCAGAGGCTTTGCTGAAGGTTTGGCGCGGATGACAAAAAGAAACATGCCCACGCTCACCGCCCCTCCCGAAATAGAACTCACCTCTGTTTCGTTCTTCGGCCGTTCATTGGACGAATACGCCCAATTCTTTTCGCTCGATATTATGGCGCTGCGCGGACGCGCGGTTCTCGACGTCGCCGCAGGTCCGTCGTCTTTCACGGCGGAAGCCTGCCGTCGTGGAATCGATGCTGTGGCGGTCGATCCGCTTTATGGTTCAACCCCCGATGTGCTCGCGGCACACGTGCAGTTGGACTACCGGAAAATGTTTGCGCAGATGCGGTCGAAGAGTCGGCTGTTCAAAGTCGGAGCAGCAACGGGTGGCGGGAATGCCGGGGGAGGACGTTTCTCGACTTCTCACCTGACGACGCGGCCGCGCCCATATTTCACGTCCATCGATCACGCTGAAATCGATCGCACGGCAGCCGCACAGCGCTTCCTCGCCGATTATGAAGCGCACTTTGTTCACGGAAGATATATCGGCGGCGCCTTGCCGCGGCTGCCATTTCTCGATGGAGCATTCGATCTCATATTGTGTGCACACCTGCTCTTCACGTACGCGCGGCATTTCGATTTCGAGTGGCATCTCGCCGCCTGTCGCGAACTCGTGCGGGTCAGCACGGGGGAAGTGCGACTTCATCCGGCCTGTGGACCGGATGGCCGCCGGTATCCCGAACTCGGACGTCTTCAGCGCGAACTGCTGGCGCGCGGCGTGACGAGCAAAGTTGTGCCCGTGCCGTATGAATTCTTTGCCGGCAGCAGTTCGATGCTCGTGCTGAATCCTGCGTGCGCAGGGGAATAACACTGTCACCGCCTATGCAATACGCCAAACCGGTCCGATCAAACGGAAGGGCGACCGCCACACCGCGTGTCCGATCCGGTCCACACGGAGGTGAACCCTCCACGTCTTTAAAAACGTGCGGTCACTTCGTGCTGATGGCCGGGATCCAGCGTGATCGCGCCGAGCGCTGAGCATTCAGTCTCATCGTTTTTATAAAGCTTCACCGTCACGGGCGCAGCTGTTTCAGCCGTTTCCCACCGCCACTTGCCGATGGAGACGAACTGAAGCGGCACGCCCTTTTCCCAACTAAGTCCGGGACCGGAACCGCGCACGAACAGCCGGTTGCCGATCCCGATATACGCTGTCGCGATGAGGCGGGTTGCACCGTCGGACGAGATCACGCGTTCGCTCGCATCCGAGTTCGAGGCGCCACCATCGTCGTAAGTGGGCGACGAAAATTCCTCGGTGGAAAGTTCAAGCGTCAGATCGGGAGCGGGCTCGGGAGGCGTTTTCTTGGCGCTGCGTTTGCGCGCGGGACGCTCGATCTGCTCGGGTCCGTCAACATCGGAAGCAGGTGTGGCGGCGGACTTATCCAAAGCGGGAGTTGAAGGTGCCAGTTCGGCTGTCGAAGATTCGATTGACGAGCGGGTGGACTCATCGGATTGCGCTGCGGGTTGCACCGGCACTTCCGGTGACTGGGACGTTTGTGGCATTTGAGCCGCCACCTCCGAGACCGCAGGCATGTCACTGGGTGACGTTGTTGGCGTCGCAGCGGGAATGACCAACTCTGGTGGAGGCAAAGGTATTTCGGACGTGCTTGCGGTGGTTTGAGCATCCCTGACGCTCGACAGAGCGGGGGGCGTGTCCGACTCTTCGCGCCGCGCTTTTCGTGGACGCTTTGGGACTGACGTGATGTCCGGCGCAGCGGCGCTGCCAAAAGCCGGCGAGTCGTGTAATTCGTGAACGTCAGCAGCCGGCGTGGGCTCGGATGATGACTTGGCTTGTGTCACCTGGTGAGGTGTTGCCGCGCTCACGATGTCTTTCGCGTTCACCACGGCGGACGTGATTGCAGCGACCGCGGCGGCGGTGCGCTCGGCAAGTTTGGCGTCGATCGCGGCGAGTGACTTGGACTGTGCTTCGGCGAGTTGGCGCGATGCGGTGGCGATGGCATCGTTGAGCGTCTGCACAGTACGACTATGCGCTTTGGAAAGCGCATCGTTCGCGCGTTCGACACGATCGGTCCCCTCCGTGACGTGCTGCTGCGCAATCATGTCGAGTTTCGACAGCTCAATAACGGCCTTGTGAACTTTTTCTGCGATGATCTCCAAACGCTCGGTTTCGGAGGCTCGCAACTCCGCGAGTTCCTTCTCGAGTTCCTCGCGGTCGTCTTCGCGCGCGTTGTCCAGCTGGGCATTAAATTCTGCGACTTTTTCCTGAAGGCGGTGAGGCAGGAGCTCGGCCTGTTTTAGATTTTTGTGAGCCAGTTCAGTGATCTCGTTAAAACCGTTGGCCGCGATGCTGATCTGTTCGGCGGAGGTGGAAATCGTGCGGCCGAGCGCCTCCAGCTCGCGCTGGCGTTGATCGAGCGTTTCATTCTTTTGCCGTTCATAACGGGCAACTACTGGCACGAGCACAACGATCGCCCCCGCCACGATACAACCGACAATCGCGAACGCGGTGTTCCCGGACATGGGGCGCGGGCTGTATTCGGCGATATACCACGCTGCGACGAGAAGCACGGCGTCTGTGATGAGGAATAGCCAGAGGGGCAGTTTCGAAGACTGGTCGGGGTGGCTCATAGGAACGACTGGACGCTTGATGTATAAAGCTAAAGCGGCGACGCGCGGTCGGCGGGAAATTTGTGCGCCGCACCGCAGGACTTTTCAACTACGGAGTGGCTCCCACGCCGTCGACTGCGGCTTTTCGGTTCGCGTTTGCAAGTCACGGATCGGTAGCTGCGAGTCGTGGTCGCCTCACAAGGCGGGAAAACTTCGGCGCCTGGCTTCGGGTAAACTTCCTCAGACTCGAACCGTGCCAGCAGGCTGGCAGCTGCTGGCAGCCTACATCTACGAAACTCGC
>DAITQE010000173.1:0-7003 GCA_036833235.1 Opitutus sp. | reverse complement strand
CTCGGCGAGCAGCCGGTCGACGATGCCGCGGACGTCCTGGCCGAAGTACGCGCCGACTGTGCCCACCTGTCCGTTGATGCAGGGTTCCACTTCACCAGCGAAGAAGGAATTGCCATCGCACTTGGGCGGGCCGCAACCCTTCCAGGTAACGCGGTCACGGACGAGGCCGACCGCGCGGTTCGCCTGTTCGCTCGCCGAATCGAGCCCCAGGTCTCGCAGCAGCATCAGGACGTGCATGGTGGAGTTCCTCCCGTGGTTCCATGCCGCGCCGCCCCACTGCCCGTCGGCGCCCTGCAGAGCGAGCAGCCGCGCACCCGCGCCCTCGGTGGCGCCCCGTGCGCGCTCGTCCGCCACCTCGTCCACGGGCGCACCGATCAAGTCCTGCATCACCTGCCAGCGGATCGAAGGGTCAGAATCAAGCAGCCACTGCATGACTGAATCAGTGTCCATTAGTGGTTCATCAGTGGTTAAACCTTCTCCTTATTTTTGGTTGCGGCTCCGCCGCGCCAGGGAATCCCTGGTTAAAAAGTTCGATCCGAAACTCAAACCGGAACGCTTGATTCAACGATCGCGTGAAATCGGATCGCTTCAGCACATCGAGAAATCGGATCATCCTACTTTGAAATTTTTCGTTTTCCTTTTCCCTCCGTGGAATGAGCCCGAGAATCAAAATAGGTCAAAACGTCTGAACCCGTTTTCGAAGAATCGAGGCAAGCACGTGGCGATTTATTGGAGCGCGCGCTGTGACCACCTGCTTCCGTGATGATCAGTCAGAAAAATGGGAGCAGAAATATACCGGACATCAACCGACGGGAAAACGCGAAGCTGGATCGCTGCGTAAAATTCCTTTTCATTTTTCTGACCCGATCTTTCTGACTCCAGCAACCTTCTAATCTCTGCGCTCTCTGTGTTCTCCTCAGACCAACTGCGCTGATGCCATCCTTACAACCAAACGAACCCATCATCCTGCTCGATCCGCATCCCCGTCGGATCGACCGAATCTTCGATGAGCCCACCAAACGTCGCCTCGAAAAGCTCGGCCGCGTCATCTGGCACGACGGCACGCCCGCTGCCGCCGAGCACATCGACAAGTATCTGCCGCAGACGGTGGCTTTGATCGGACAATCGCCACTCTACAAAGCCCGTCTCGATCGGGCGCCGCAGCTGCGGGCGGTGTTCAACGTCGAGAGCAATTTCCTGCCGAACATCGATTATGCCGAGTGCCACCGGCGCGGAATTCCGGTGCTTTCCACGGCACCCGTCTATGCGCGCCCAGTCGCCGAGCTGGCGTTGGCGATGGCGATTTCGCTGGCGCGGCGCATGCACGAGGCCGATGCAGCGCTGCGGATCGGCAAGGAATTCAAGGGCGACAACCACGACTCGTTCCTCCTGCACGGCAAGGCGCTCGCGCTGGTGGGATTCGGCAATCTCGGCCGTGCCCTGCTGCCGTTGCTACGACCATTTACGCGGGAAATCCTCATTCACGATCCGTGGGTGCATTCCTCCGTGTTGCGCGAAATGGATGTGACCCCGGCGTCGCTCGACGAATGCTTCGCCCGCGCCCGGGTGGTTTTTCTCCTCGCCGCGAACACCAGCGAAAACACGGGCAAGATCGACGCGCGCCATTTCGCGAGCATGCAACCAGGCAGCGTGGTCATCCTCGCCAGTCGCGCCGCGCTCGTGAATTTTCCGGAGCTCCTCGCCGCCGCGCGCAGCGGACAGATTCGCGCCGGCATTGATGTCTGGCCCGAAGAACCCATCCCGGCGGACGAACCGGGCCGCACGACGCCCAATACCCTGTTGCAAGCCCACCGCCTCGGCAGCGTGCCCGAGATTCAGCCGCTGATCGGCCAACTCGTCGTCGACGATTTGGAAGCCATTCTCGCCGGCCTTGCGCCCCAACGCTGTCAGCGCGCGGTCCTCGAAACCGTCACCAAACTCCGCAGCATCCCCGTCGGCGCGTGGTCGCTCGGCGACACGCGCAAACCCTGATTTTCCGATGAAAATCCTTTTTATCGGCGGCTCGGGCGTAATCAGCCGAGCCGCCACCCAACAAACCACTGCCGCGGGCCACGAGCTCTGGCTGTTGAATCGCGGCCGGCACCGGCCCGTCGAGGGCGCCCGGATGCTGGTCGGGGACATGACCGATCGCGCCAGCGCGCGCGCGGCGCTCGACGGACACACTTGGGACGTGGTCGTGCAATGGATCGCGTTTGCACCGGACGATATCCAGCGCGACCTCGAGCTGTTTCGCGAAAACACGCGGCAGTACATCTTTATCAGCTCGGCGAGCGTTTATCAGAAATCGCCCGCGCATTATCTCATCACCGAATCCACGGCGCGCGTTAATCCGCATTGGGATTATTCCCGGAAAAAAATTGCGTGCGAGCTTGAGCTCGAAGCCGCGCACCAGGCGACGGGCTTCCCGTGCACCATCGTTCGGCCTTCTCTCACCTACGGCGACGACCAGATCCCGCTCGTGCTCAATGCCTGGCAGCAACCTTGGACCGCGATCGACCGAATGCGTCGTGGAGCGCCGCTGATCATCCCCGGCGACGGCACCTCTTTATGGACGATTACGCACAACAGCGATTTCGCCCAAGGGCTGATCGGGTTGTTTGGAGAGCCGGCGGCGCTCGGCCAGGCGTTTCACATCACGTCGGACGAGGCGCTCACCTGGAATCAGATCTTTGCGGAAACCGCCGATGCCGCAGGTGTGACTGTCCCGAAATTTGTGCACATCTCCTCGGATTTCATCATCTCGTGTGTGCCGACGGTGGAAGGCACGCTGTTGGGCGACAAGGCAGTGTCGGCGATCTTCGACAACACGAAGATCAAACGCCTCGTGCCCGGTTTTGCGGCCAAGACACCTTTCGCAACCGGCATCCGCCGCACCCTCGCGTGGTTCGAAGCTGATCCCGACCGCCAGCAAATCGATGCCGAGATGAACCGCCGCTGGGACAAGCTCATTTCCTGCTACGACCGCGCGCTCGCCCGGGCTAAAGCGGAGTTCGCGAGCGCCTGAGCACCTTGGGCATAATTCCAAGCGAGCGTGCGGCGAATAACCCTATTATTCACCGCACAATATGCGGTGTTTAAGGCTTGTATTCGCCGCACAATCTGCGGAGCTTCTAGCCTGTGCCTTACATCCACCAACTCCCCGACTGGCCCCGTTTCACTTGGAACGATACCGAGCTGATGCCGGTTCTTCTGGCGGTCCGGCACCGTCAGGGTCGCTTGCTCGGGCGCATGGAGGGCTTGGGCTTTCGTTTCCGCTCCGAGGCGAACCTGGAAAGCCTCACTTCTGAGGTGATCAAATCGAGCGCCATCGAGGGAACGGTGTTCGATGCCGGTTCGGTTCGGTCATCGATCGCCCGGCGCATGGGTCTGCCAGATCACGA
Organism: Opitutus sp.; assembly: GCA_036833235.1. Classification (GTDB taxonomy): domain Bacteria; phylum Verrucomicrobiota; class Verrucomicrobiia; order Opitutales; family Opitutaceae; genus Opitutus. Next base: position 3,602 of record DAITQE010000173.1, on the reverse strand, counting down.
TGACGCACCGCCGAATCGCGACGTGGAAGGCGCCGTCGAAATGATGCTCGATGCCACCCAGCAACATTCCGAGCCGCTGACCATCGAGCGGTTGTTGGGCTGGCAGGCTTCGCTGTTTCCGTCCGGCAGAAGTGGCCTGCGACCCATCCTCGTCGGCCAGTGGCGCACGCCGGAGATGGATCCCATGCAGGTCGTCTCCGGACCCATCGGTCGCGACCATGTCCGTCGGAAAAACATTCACTTCGAGGCGCCCACCGCGGATCGCGTGCCCCGGGAAGTGGCCACCTTTCTCAAGTGGTTCGAGAGCGCCGATCGCACCGACCCGGTCATCCGCGCCGGCATCGCCCACCTTTGGTTCATCACCCTGCACCCGTTCGAGGATGGCAACGGGCGGGTGAGCCGGGCGATCGCCGACTTGGCGCTCGCGCGGGCCGATGGCTCGGCGATGAGGTTCTATAGCATGTCGACCCAGATCGAGGCCGAGAAAAAGCACTACTATCTCGCGTTGGAAGAAAGCCAGCGGGGGACTTTGGACATCAGCCACTGGCTCGTTTGGTTTCTCGGCTGCCTCGACCGTGCTCTGCAGGGCGCGGAGGCGTCGCTCGCCCGGATCGTCCAAAAGTCGGCCACCTGGGAATGGATCAACCACACCCTGGCGATCAACGACCGGCAGAGGCTAGTCATCAATGCGCTCTTGGACGGTGCCGACCGCGAGATGTCCACCTCGCGCTATGCGAAGCTGGCGCAATGCTCCCTCGATACCGCGTTGCGTGACATCAAGCTGCTGCTCGATGCCGGCGTCCTGAAGACGGGAGAGAGCGGCGGTCGCAGCACCAAATACCACCTGCCAGCCCCGCCGGTTTCGTAGGCGTGGAGGCCACGTCGCTAGCTTGATCTATGTCTCGTTGCAGCCGGGGTCGCTCTTCCCGAAGGGAAACTTGGCCGCAAGAAGGCACAAGAGGCGCAAAAAAAATGAACTGCTCCGTTCTTTGCGCTTTTTTGCGGCTCTCTACTCAGCGGGTCGGCTGAATCAGTTGTAGCCGGAGTCGCTGACCCCGGTCTCTGGGCTCGAGGCCGGCTACAGCCGCGAACCTGCGCTGGACTCCAATTGCAGGAGTTCGTCGATCTGCGCGGAGCATCGCGCGTAGTCGGCGGCGGCGGGCTCGCCTAGATCGACGTCGAAGGTTGGGAGCATCGCCTTCATGCGCGCATAGCCATCGGGCGCGCGGAGTTTTTCCGGAAAACACGTTTGGATGATCTGCAGGGCGATGTTGGCGGAGACCGAGGCTCCGGGCGAAGCGCCGAGGAGCGCCGCGAGTGTGCCATCGGGGGCGGTGACGACTTCGGTGCCGAAGGCGAGGCGGCCGGCGTCGGATTTTTTCAGAGCTTGCACACGGATGCCGGCGTCGACGAGCCGCCAGTCGTCGGCGCGGGCCTCAGGACAGAGTTCACGGAGAGCGCGCAAGCGGGACTCCATGCTTTGCAACGCCTGCTGCACGAGGAAGCGGACAAGCACACGGTTGTGCAGGCCGGTGCGGAGGAGCGTGGCGACGTTGTCGGGGCGAAGTGAATACGGCAGGTCGGTGACGCGGCCCGTGCGGTGGAGAAATTTCGTCGTCCACGTCGCGAAGGGGCCGAAGAGGAGAACGTGTTTCCCGTGGAGATGGGGCACGTCGAGGGGCGGCCCGCCCAAGGCGCCGGAGTCGGGTGGGGGCGGGCCGTAGACTTTGCCAAGGCTGCGGGGATTTTTTCGTCACAGAGAAAACAGAGCTCGGACACGGAATTCACGGTCTGACTATACCGTAGATTCCTCGCGTGCCGCGAAGATTTCCCAATCAGGTTGGCCACAAAGAGGCACAGAATTCCAAAGGTTGTAGCGGGAGTCTCCATCGCGCCTATAGGCGCACGGGTGACTTGAGCCGAAGCCTTGGTAATTTTTGCGCCTCTTCGCGGCAACTATTCCGAGGTCCGGAGCCCTGGTTGCGGCTATGCCGCGCTGTGTCTCCGTGGTTCAATTCCAACGCCGTGATCATCGGGGAGGCGCGGCTTGACGCTGGCGAAGCCGTGATACAACTTTGTCTCACGCTATGCCCGCCACCGCCACCATTCGCGACCTGCGCAATCACTTTCCCAAGATTCGGAAGCTCGTCGAGACCGAGGGCGAAGTGCTCCTGTCCGAAAGCGGCCAGACCAAATACCGGCTGACGCTCCATACCGTGCGGCCGGCCAAGTCGCCCCCGCCCGTGGATTACTGGGCCCGGCTCACCTCCTATCAACCCAAGCCACTGACCCGTGCGGAGGCGCAGGCTCTGCACGACGAAAACCGTGGCGACCGCTGACGATTTTTACCCGGACCCGAGTGCGCTGCTGAAGCTCTACCTCAATGAGCCGGAGTCGCGGCCCATGACCGCATGGCGGGCGAAGCTTTCCGGTGCTCTGCCCGTGACACACCACAGCCGCATCGAACTCGTCAACGGCATCGCGCTGGCTGCCCACCGGCGGTTTATTTCCGGGGAGGCGCTCGCCGCCGCCTTCGCCGCCCTCGACGACGATTTTGAAACCGGCCGCTATCGCCAGACCGACCTGCTCTGGCGCTTGGCGCTTAAACGGGCGGGCGAACTTTCCCGCGAGCACACTCCGGTGCTCGGCACCCGTTCGCTCGACGTGCTGCACGTGGCCAGTGCGCTCGAGTTGGGCCTGCGCCGGTTCGTGAGTTTCGACGAACGCCAGCAGAAACTCGCCCGCGCCGTCGGCTTGAAAGTCGTCATTCCGGGCCGGTAGTCGTTTCGGTCGGGGCGTCACTCGCGGCTCTGTCGAAAATCAAGACATGGCAGATCCAGCTCGCATGGAGGGTTCGGAATGGGCGAGCCCAGACATTAAGAATTAAAATCTGACCCTCTCTGGGGCTTTCTCGAATTCAAAACAGGAGTTCATTATGGAAATCAAACGAAGTGGTTCGCAACCTTCGGGCAAGGGCCCAGCCGACTGGTTCACTGGCACGGTGAGGATTGACCCGTTGTTTCAAGCAACCGATCCGGCGCGCGCCGCGGGCAACAGCGTTACGTTCGAGCCCGGCGCGCGGACCGCGTGGCACACGCATCCGCTGGGGCAGACGCTGATCGTTGCCGCTGGCTGTGGCCGCGCGCAGCGCTGGGGTGGGCCGATCGAGGAAATCCGGCCGGGCGACGTCGTTTGGTTTCCGCCCGGAGAAAAGCACTGGCATGGTGCTGCGCCCAAAACAGCGATGACGCACATCGCCATCCAAGAGCAGCTCGACGGCAAAGCAGTCGAGTGGATGGAGAAGGTCACCGACGACCAATACCAAGCGTGACCCACACCCTTTTCCCGAGCCCTCTAGTCAAGAGTTAAGACATGACCCCTTGTCGGGCCTTTGACCCCTCGAGGCCCTGCTCGAGCATGAACGCGGCGTCGGGGCCAGCCCGGAGGTGACCGGTGCCCGTCTCCGCGGGCAGGAATACCTCCTCGAGCGCCGCCTCTTCCGCCGGCGCTCCACCGGCGAGGCGATCGAGCGCGATCGCAAGGGCGGCGCCGCATGGACGCGCTTCGCCTTCCCGACCTGGTGGCACTACGACGTGCTGCGG
>DAITQE010000172.1:0-7018 GCA_036833235.1 Opitutus sp. | reverse complement strand
TGCCAGCTTGCTGGCGCGACTGAAGCGCGAGCAAGCTCGCAGCCTACTACGTAACGGATTGCGCCGATCAAATCGATGGGCCGTGCGGTTAAAGCTCGGGGATTGCCACGCGAACTGGATTGTATCATGCTTCCGCTGTTCTGTTGCATCGTAACCTTATTTCCCCCCCCTGCACCAGCCGGGCCGACGTCTCGGTTCTGCAGTTGCAGCAATCCCATGACCATGAATAGCTCGTTGCTCCGTCCCGTTCTCACATTCTGCGTCGCTGCGCTAGCTTGCAGCGGTCCCGCGCTTCGCGCCGACGACGTTACCGATTCGATCGACGAGGCCGTCAAAGCCTACAAAGCCAATGATTTTTCGGCGGCGGCCCAAGCGCTTGACGCCGCTGCCCAGCTGGTCCGTCAAAAACGCGGTGAGCTTTTCAAAGCGCTGCTGCCAGCAGCTCCGGCCGGGTGGACCGCGGAAGAAGCGACATCCCAGTCGGCCGGCGCCGCGATGTTCGGCGGCGGTGTGACCGCAGAACGTCATTACACCAAGGGTGATGCTTCGATCACGGTAAAACTGATCACTGATTCTCCAATCATGCAGGGCGTGATGATGATGATGGGGAATTCGATGTTCGCCAACTCGGATGGTGGCAAGCTCGTGCGCATCAAGGGGCAAAAAGCCATTTTCAAAAACAAGAATGGCAGCGGTTCCGTAAACATTGTCGTGAACGGCACCCTGTTGGTTCAGATTGAAGGATCCGGGCTGACGGACGCTGATCTGCACGCGTTTGCTGAAGCGATCGATTACGGTAAGATCGCCGGAATGCTCTAATCGCCATCGATCGAGAGTAGACGGCATTTTTCTCGCCGGCCGGCGTCCACTGCGATGCCGCCGGTTTTAGCTTTGCCGGTTTGACCGACTGTGGAGAAGCCCGCAGCGCATTCTCCGGACGCGATGACTTTGGAAACGTCATTGGCAATATGACCGACGGATGCTTGGTTCACCTCACCGCTTCTTCGCATGTCCGATCAACTTCCTTCGATCAGCGCGTTCGCCACGCTGCTTGGTGTCGCTCTCGCCGTTTACCTCGTTTTAGTGGTATTGGCGCAGCTGTTACGACGCACCCGCAATCTGCGTTTCTCGCCGCTGTACCACGCGTTCGCCGTGTCGGCTGGTCTGTGGGTTGGTTTGCAGACGGGCACGTGGACGACGTCAGCGCAGAGTGCTCTGCTGACGCATGTCACCGCGGCGACGCTCCTGCTGGCGACGGCGCCCGTTATCACGCTGCTCAATCGTGCGCTGTGGGTGCGCACGGACAAAAATGGGGTTGTGACGCCGACGCCACGTGTCCTCGAGCAGGCGACGGGAATCTTTGTCGTGCTCATCGCGATCTTGGTGACGCTGCAATTCATCTACGACGTGCAGGTGCCCGGGCTGCTGGCTGGATCAGGGGTCGTCGCGCTGGTGGTGGGTCTCGGCATGCAGGATCAGCTGCACAATCTTTTTGCCGGGCTCTCGATCCATTTCACGAGACCCTTCAAAACGGGAGACTGGCTGCTGATCGATGGCCATCACGCCAAGGTGATCGAGATCTCGTGGCGCGACACGCGCTTGCTGACGACGGACGAGATGATGATCGAGATCGGGAACGCCGAGATCACGAAGCAGATCGTGACGAATTTCGAAGAACCGACGCCCCGCCACGCGGTGCGCGCGACGATCGGTTTGCACTACAACGTGCCCCCGGGGCGCGCCCAAGCCGTCTTGAAGGAAGCCGCGGAGAGCGTGCTCGGCGTTTGCGCCGAACCGGCGCCAGTCGTGTACGTCAAGGATTTTGCGGACTCGGCGGTGGTTTACGAAATCAAGGTGTGGATCGACGACCATGCGATCACGGCCCGAGTGCTCAGCGATGTGCGGTCGCATTGCTGGTATGCGGTAAATCGGGCGGGCATGGAGATTCCGTACCCGCAACTGACGATCCATCGCGCGCAGAAGACCGACGGCGCGGCGGCGGCTCGCACCGCGGCGATTGCCGGGTTGCGGGCTCACCCGCTTTTCAGCTTTCTCAAGGGGGACGAGCTGGAAGAGCTCGTCCGGGAAAGTCGTGTCCTGCTCTTCGCCGGCTCCGAGCGTATCATCAAGCAAGGTACAGTGGGCGCGTCATTGTTTCTCTTGATTCACGGCCGAGTTGACGTGCAGATCGACCACGGCGGAAATTCGGCGGTGGTGGCAACCCTGGGTCCCGGCGATTGCTTTGGGGAAATGTCTCTGCTGGCCGGTGAACCGCGGACGGCGACGATCGTCACCGTCGGCGAAGTTGAGGTCATCGAAATCGGCAAACCCGCGTTCGCCATGGTAGTGCGGGCGAACCCTGCGATTCTCGAGCGACTCGGCGGATTGCTGGCTGAGCGCCAGCTGGCTAACGCGAAACACGCGGCGGCCCTCGTTGGAGCGGGCAATGCGGCTGAAGTCCGCAAGGGAATTGTCACTAAGCTGCGCGCGTTTTTCGAATTGGGGTGATGCCGTATTCGGCGAAAGATTTAATCGTGTGGTCTGTTGGCCTGAGGTGGAACTCGGGTCATGCCACGTCCGATGTTGCCGCGTCTGCCATCTCACCCGCCACGGCGATTTTTTGGCCGCCGCGGAGATAGTTCACCACGTCTTCGGCGCGATAGCTGGTTTCACCCGGACGCACTAAGCGCGCGAGGTGGACCACTTCGTTGCCGGCGGTGATCATCGGCGGCTCTGCCACGCCGTGCCGCATTTGTCCGAAACCGACCGTGGCCGCGAGACCGTTGCACAGGCATTTGCGGCCAACCGTGTCAGCGAGATTGCCGCCTTTGCGCACGTAGTCGTCGACCGGTTCGCCGGCACAGCGATAACCAGGAGTACCGTCTGCCTTCCTGTAGGTTTCCCGCAAATACCCCATGTCGCAGATGCGTTTGCGCGCCGCATACACCTTCGGGTCGGACATCGTGCCGGGTAACTCCACCATCTTGAACGGAAAGCCGGTCGGCGAGGCGATCGGGTCGGTGAACACGCGCGCGGTGCCGGCCCGACTTTCCTCGAGGACGGCCCGTTTGATGGCGGGGTCGATGCCCGATTCCTCGCAGAACGCAAACGCCGTGCCGACCTGAATGCCCGCAGCGCCGAGGCTGAGGGCTTCCGCGAATTTTTCGGGCCGCGCATACGAGCCCGCGAGCCAGAAAGGCAGGCCAAGCTCGCGGATTTTCTGAAGCTCGGGGACATCGCGCGGACCATAAACGGGCTCGCCCGCTGGACTAAGTTGCATGACGCCGCGCGGTGGCGCGTTGTGCCCGCCAGCGACTTCGCCTTCGACTACAAATCCGTCGACGCGGCCATTGGATTTTTTGGCCAGGGTTATCGCCAGTGTGGCCGAGGCGACAATCGCCAGGAAAAAAGGGCGGCGCAGTGCCGTTACCAGACCACCGCAAAAAGCCGCCGGATCGATGCGCGAAAACCACTCTTCACCGGGGAGCGCGCCAACAACATCGATTTTCAACTCGGCCGACTGGCCGGCTGCGAGTCGGTCGAGAGCGCCCGGCACGTTCCGTGGAATGCCTGCGCCCATCAGCACGTAGTCCACGCCCGCCAACATGGCGCCGAACAGTGAGGGCAACGTGGGCAGCTGGATTTTTTCCAGGAGATTGATGCCGACTCGACCGGCATGTCCTTCTTTCGCGAGAAATACTTCCACGAAATTCGCGGCGATCGTGAGTTCGGTCGCGCCAGGCCCGGGCTGAAGCGACGACATGGCGTGCAATTTGAATGGTGCATCAGGTGCTTTGCCCCCCGGGATGAAATGTTCGGCGAGCACGCGTTCCGCTACGCCGGGAATAGGGAAATGGCTAAGAGCGCGGCGCGAATCGCCGTCGGGGTCGCCCAACTGCAACCGGCGTGCGAGCACCATTCCGAGAGCCGTGCCGGAAACTACCCCGAGTTCGCCCAACCGCGAAACGGCGCGGGCGAGACGCCAGTTGGAAACGGCGACGCCCATGCCGCCCTGAATAATGACCGGATGTTTCATGTAATATGAAGTGAGCGATGGAATCACTTCGTTCGGCGGATGCCGCTAAGACGCCAGGAAAACGCCTGACCGAGGGCACATCATTGAACCCAGGCCGGGAGCCACCTGGTACCCAACGCGAGGGGTCACCATGACGTGCGCCGGTGTGCGGCGGAAGTCCGATGCGCATGCGCCGGCATACTAGTAGCTCAGCAAGCGTGGGCCGATTGGAGTGCCGATCTTATGAGGAGACCAAGATCTGCGCATGAGATCCGCTCGTACAGAAACAGCGTCGTTGTAGCCCGCCGCGGGAGCGGCGGGATTCCCTGCGCTCCCAAATGACAACAGAGCGCATGGTGTAGGTAGCGTGCTCGCCGCGCTACGTTCGCGTCTTGTGGCCCGTTGCGCGGCGAGCGCGCAACCTACACCGACCTGTCGAATCGTATGGATGAGTTTTCAGCCAGTCTCGTGGGCGAGTGGACCAGTTTAGAACGCGGTGGCGGAAAATGTCCGGGTGATTACCTGTTGGGTTGTGGATACGTCAGACCTTCGCGCCGAAATTGCCGGTGAAGAAACTCCTCTCGATCTGGTCGAGGTGGGCGTTTATCGGACATCGGCCGAAGGTTTCGATCACGGCTTGGTGGCACTGACGCTTGGCTATCCTTTCTGGCTCATTCCTGCTGGAGATGCGTTTCGTTTATTCGTGGAGCCTGGAGCTGCGGTCGTTGTGCGAGAGCAACTCGCCTACTTTGAACGAGAAAAAATCGGCTGGCCGCCAAAACCAATTGTGGAGCATTCGCACTCGAACAGAGCCGAGTTGGCGACACCGGTGCTTTGGTGCCTCGCGCTGTTCGCGGCGTTTTGGGCTCAGGGCAGGTGGAGTGGTTTCACGAATGCAGGCGCACTCGACGCCACCGCTGTGTTCGAGCGCGGCGAGTGGTGGCGGCCACTCTCCGCGCTGTTCCTGCACGCTGATCTTGGTCATCTCGTCTCGAACGCGCTGAGTGGCGTCTTCGTGTTTTCCGCGGTCCTGACGACGTTCGGCCGCGCACGTGGCTGGTGGCTGCTGGCGGCATCGGCGATTGCCGGAAATGTGGCTGCGGCCGGACTGAATTATCCGGGACCGTATCGCTCGCTCGGTGCATCGACCGCGATCTTCGCCGCGCTCGGGCTGCTGACCGGACGGGCCGTTCGCGTCGTCATGCGCGCGAAGCACCCGCACCGCTGGCGCGCTTTGTTTGTGCCAATGGCGGCCGGACTCACGGTGCTCGCACTTTACGGGGCGGGAGGACAGCAGGTCGACGTGATCGCGCACATTACGGGGTTTGCCGCCGGCTTGGTCTTGGGATTCGTGGGCGCGCGGACCCGACCGGATGCCGGGTAAGGGCACTCCGCCCACAAAATCTGAGGTGTCCGGGCTGAACAGACAGTTGTAAATCTCCAGAGGGCCTCTCGCGTTACGGCGTTCCGTGACCACGGCAGCGTAGTGATCGCCGGTTTTCTTCAACTTTAACAGCGGCGAAGCTCGCCGTGCTGATCCCGCAGAGAACGGCGGGAATGACTGCGCGAACGCAGTTTGAATTTTTCATGACGATTCGGGGAATCGGTCGCGCTCATGAATGAGCGGTGGTGACCGACGTTTGCGCAGCCCGCTCCGGGAGGAGCGGGACAGACCGGGGAATCGCTCGTCAGCGCCGCAGGGCGTCGAGCTTCGTGGGCACGCTCAGAACGGCGCGCACCAGATCGATCACGAGATAGCCGAGCAGAAACAAGAAGTAGCCGATCATCGGTAGCAGCGCGGCGAGCATGACGACGGCAGAGCCACTGAAGCCGGCCGAGGTATCCATCGGAATTGGTACAAACTGGAGAACCGACCCGACCACGCTGGCAAACGCCTGACCGCGCTCGGTGAAGCTGGCGAGAATTGCCAAGTCGCCGCCGATCGCCAGCAGCACGAAATAGAGAGGCACCAATTTCAAAGCGGCCTTGAAGAAGAACGACAGCAACCCCACGCCTTCCTCGCCCGCGCTGCCGACCCCAAGGTTAACATTGACGAGCTTCGGGTGAAGCGCTGTGGCGCCAAAATAAGTGAACGTCGCCGCAAAGAAGAACGCGGGCAGGAGAGGAATAATACTTTCAACCCGGATGGCGGTTACCACGCCGCCGGCCAGCGATCCGACGGCGGCGAGCAGCAGGAGCAGACCGGTGCATTCGAGGAAGGCGGGCGAAGAAATCTGACTCGGCGTATTGGCGATGGTGCGCGTGGCCGCGTTGAGAAAGCGAATGGCGGCGAACTGCGCGACGGCCAGCGCAACGATGAAGCCCAGGCCTGTCCCGAAGAGAGCAAAGGAGTTGAACTTGATCGCCGCGAAGATCGCGTAGAGCAGCGTGAGCGCGGTTCCGCCCAGCACCGCGTACTGGCCGATATCGCGCGCGGAGCCGAGCGATCGTTCGACGAAGCTCGGGCTTAACCAACCCGCGACGCGATTCAGCATCGAGCCGACAAACTCTCCCAGCACGGTGCTCGCTGGCAATCGACGGGAGGAAGGCTCCGGCGCACTGGGCGGCGGAGTCAACGTGGGGTCCACGCGGCCGCCGAATGCGGTGGCGGAGGCCTGGGGTGAGTCGGACGTAATGCTAACTCGGTTACCGTTACCGATGTCGGGGAGCGAAGCCGGACTGAGCGGCTGACTGCCTGAAGCAGAAGTTGCAGGATTCATGGCTGGGGGGATTACGATGCATTGTGCGGAGGAAAATGCTCGCGGCAAAAAAGTGCGCGAAGATGCGCTGGGGATCGTAAGGTCGGGGGGGCGACGTTCGATTCTGCGGAAGATTTTTCGGCGCGGGGGATGCTCGAGTTCTTTGATTGCGCGGACGGCGCAACGTTCTGAGCGCAGTCCTTTCGATGAACCGGCGCAACGCAAATCTGGGCGAACCCTGTCAGCAAACCACGGTCTTTCGTTTTGAGAATGCAATCCGTTGCGTCGTAGGCTGCGAGCTTGC